>NZ_JAKSXU010000203.1:0-47543 GCF_022829325.1 Methylobacterium sp. J-092
CTTCCCCTCGCCGTCGAGCAAGGGGCCGCAGCACCCGGTCACGAACGTGCGGAACGTGAGGTCGCCCTACTGGCGCCCGTGGCTGAAGCCGGAGCAGCGCTGCCTCGTGCCGGTGTCCTCGTTCAGCGAGTACGCGGACACCAAGCCGCGCAAGACGCCGGTGTGGTTCGCGCTCGACGCGGACCGGCCGCTGTTCGCCTTCGCCGGGATCTGGCGACCGTGGACGGGCGTGCGCGGCCCGAAGCGCGACGAGCCCGTCGAGGAGGAACACCGGCTCTACGCCTTCCTCACGACGGAGGCGAACGGCGTCGTCGGGCCGGTGCATCCGAAGGCGATGCCGGCGCTGCTGACCACGCCGGAGGAGTGGCGCACGTGGCTGGAGGCGCCGGTGGAGGAGGCATTGCAGCTTCAGCGGCCGCTGCCGGACGAGGCCATGCGCGAGGTCGCCCGCGGCAAGCGGAGCGATGGGACTTAGGCCCCGGATCGACGGTGCGTGATGCGCTTACTGCGCGTCGTCGGTGCCAACCATTCGCATGGTGGCGCCAAGCCGACCCCGATCGAGCCCCTTTGCGACGTAGCGCTCATCCACCCGGGCAACCCGCATCGGCGCCGGAGCACGCCCGACGACGTTCAGATTGCTCCGCACAGCCCGCTCGAGCTGAGATCGGACCGCGCCCGTCGGCCAGGATCGCAAGGCCGCCCACGGTCGCGACAGCGAGGACGCTGCGGGTGATGATCGAGGTCAACGTGAGCATGTGAGGCACCTGAAGGATGCCTCACGGTAACCGAAGGGCTCCGCTGTGGCTGCTACAGCCACGCCACAGCCAGCACAAAAAGCGAACGGGCCCTACGCGAGAGGGAGCGTGTTCGTGGGCTTCAGTAGGCGCGTGACCGGGGCGGCGGGGGCGAGCCGTCATCGTCGTCGTCATCCGGCGGAGGCGGCCCCCGCCGACGCGGCGGAGGCAGCGGCCTGTCGTCATCGAAGTCCGGCGGGGGCGGTCGGTAGCGGTGTGGCGGCGGCCCGTCGTAATCCTCATCCGATGGAGGCGGAGGGCGCCGATCGTCGTAGGGTTGAGCCGAGGCGCCGGCAGCCGCGAGGACGAACAGAGCAGCGCCGGTGAGACGTGCGCGCATGAACTCTCCATGGAGCGAGACCGCGCGAGCGGTGGCCTAGCTTTCTCTTCGACCTGCCAGTTTCGGCTAGGGGGTCGCTCCTTGGCGTGCCGCCGCGATCAGCCGGTCTCCGTCCTCGCGCAGCAGCAGGCGATCCGAGACGAGAGCATCGACCGACTTCGCGACAGCCGCGACGTAGGCGTCCGGCTCGGCGTAGCGCTCCTCCAGGGACGGGCGGGGGTCGCCGGCGGCCGTCCGTTCGGCCCGTGTGCGTGCGAAGGGGATCTCGCTGCCCTCACGATCGCACAGGGCGCCGGCCGGGAACGGGTCGGCATACAGGTTCCAGCCGGTGAAGGTCGCGCGGGGGGCTGCGACGGCGGGTAGGCGGATGCCCGCCACGTCGTTGCCGTCCGCGTCGACCCGCGGCACCAGCGGGCGGTACTGCGGCCCGGTCTCGGGGCGGGGATCGACGTAGGTGCCGAACCGCGCGATCGCGTTCGGCGTCGTCGGGACCGGGATGCCGACCAGGAACGGAAAGCCGATCTCGGCGGCGTCCACCAGCGTGCCGTCCGACAACCGCGGGACACGGCTGTCCGGCGGGGCCTTGCCCGCGGTCACCCATTCCTCGAGCGCGACCAGCAGCGCCCGCAGGGCCGGCGCCGGGTTCAGGGTGCTGCGCAGGTTCGCGCACGCCCCCTTGGTCGAGGTCAGACCGGCGCGCCCGTAGTGAAAGCCGCTGGAGACCAGGAAGGCGCGCGACGTCCCGGGCAGCGCCACGTCGGTCCGGCCGAGCGGATCCGTCGTGAGCATCGAGGCGCCCTTCTGCCAGTACTCGGTCCCGGTGTTCACCTCGATCAGGAGCGGATCGAAGCCGTCGCCGCGCAGGAGCGCGCCGGTTCGGCCGGTGACCGGATCGTGCTGCCGTGCGGTCGAGAACGGAAAGGCGTTCTCGGGATAGAGGTGGTCCTCGTGCTGCGTGTTGGTGCGGGAGGGCTGCCCGAACCGGGCGTTGAGGAAGATGCCGCCGACGCCCGCGATGTGCGAGAGCATGCCGTCGAAGACGCGGCGGCCGGCTTCGTCGCGGTTGAAGCCCTGGTAGACGAAGTCGCGCAGGTAGCGCCCGCTCTGCGAGATGCCGAGGGCGACGGCATGGCGGATGGTGCCGCCGGCCGGGTTCGCGCCGTCGGCGGCACCACCGCGCAGATAAGCCACCACGTCCCGCGTCGCGGCGAAGCCGATGCCGAGCACCTTCGGTTCGGTGGCCGGGTAGGTGAACTCGTAGAGCGATCCCGGCAGGGGCTTGGTACCCTTGGGCAGCAACTCCAGCTGTCGCGGCGTGGCGTAGTGCCAGGCTTCGGCCGGGACCGGGCGAGGCGGATCGCCCTCGCGCCGGCGAACGGTGAGCTGCGCGTCGGCCTTGTCCGGGCCGGCGGTCTTGAAGGTGAGGTAGAACGGGGCCTCGGGCGGCCCGCGCGTCGCGCTGACGAGCTCGTCGCGCACCGTCTCGACGATCGGCGTGCCGTTGCGGCCGGCGACCGGAACGTCGATGGCCATGCCGCCCTGCTGGCGCAGCGCGTCCGCCTCCCAGCCCGACCAGACGACCGTGTCGCCGCGGCGCAGGACGAGGCCGGTGCCGGCGTCGGTGGCGGTGCGCGGATCGTTGACGGCCTGGGCCGCCTGGGCCGGCGCGTCGAGCACCCAGTTGAACAGGAACTTGCGGCCGCGGTTCAGCACCTCGAACAGCAGCGTGCCGCTGCCGCGGGCCGGATCCTTCGGGCGCAGCATGAACAGGTCGGTCTGGTACGCGACCATGCCGCGCGCGTTGCGGGGCGCGAGCGCGATGTCGACGATGCCGGCATTGGCCGGGTCCGCCGGGTCCAGCTCGCCGCGCGCCGTGCCGATGACGCGCTCGTAGGCGCCGGCCGCACCGAACGCGACCCCGTCGGCGAAGGGCTCGACCGTCGTGATATCGATGCCCACGATGCGGGATTGCGCAGGCGCGACGCCCAGGGCGCAGCCGAGCACGGCGATGATGACGCCACTGGTTCGCATGGTCACTCCCGAGGTCCGGCTCTACGAAGGCCGGTACCATCAGCAATCACATGGAGGCGTGAGCGTCGAGAGGGATGGCTCTTCGACAGATGTCGCCCCCGCCGACCTGTCAGGTGCGGTATAGTCCTCGGGCTTGGGGCGACGACGGTCCGCAACGCGCCATCGCACCCCGCAAGCCACGATGAGCGGGCGTTCCGTGCATCTGACGGCTACGGCTCGGCCGCGCTGCCGACGGGACTGAAGTCGCCCCGGCGCTTCCGGACGGCCTGCGACGCGTCGAGATGCGAGAGCGGACGCCGAACCTCCACCGCGTGGTCGTCGTCGAGCGGGCCCGGGACGATCTCGATCGTCGCGTCCGGGAACGCTGCCAGGATGGCTGCAAGGATGGCTGCTGAATTGTCTCCAGGCGCTCCGATCGATCGGCTGGGGGCTCCGCAAGGGCTCGCTCGATAATCCGGATCATGCCGCACGATGGTACGGCCGGCGGGGTGGAGGCGCGGGCCGGGCGGCACAACGCGGCGTTCGGCCCTGCCGTACCCGCCTCGTCGATCGCCATTCACGCGCGCCACGCGACATGCAGGCGCTCAGTCGCCTCGTCCCTTGCTTTCGACCCGCAGCCAGCTGTGCCAGGCGCAGCCTTGGACCCCCTTCGGGAAGAACGCCCCCCGCTGCAGGTTGCCGTGCTCGCGCCGGATCCGGCCGACGCGGTAGCGATCCGCATCGCGGGCGATGAGGTCGCAGTCGCTGTCGGGCTGCGTGCGGGAGCCGATGGGGCTACTCACGCCAGCCTCGCGTACCCCTCTCGGCCGCGAGCATCCCGAGGAAGCCCGACCCGATCGAGTAGAGCGGGACAAAGCCGTGGCGGCGGGTGCTGCAATCTGAGGGCGCGTCGGGCGATGACGATCGTCACACGCTGCAGGGCGTGCGAGGTCTCGACGCAGTATTCAGACGCTCAACCAGAAGATGGAAAGCGACCCGCAAATCGAGTACGCCGATGCTCGCCCTACTCCCTGAACAGCGCTTCATTGGATCTCAGGGCGAGTAGACCTGCGGCCCGCCTCCCTCGCGAGAGGCGATCTCCTCGAGGAAAAGAAGCAGCGTCATGAGCGTTGTTCGGCATTCTTCGTTCTCGACCGATGACTTGCCTGAGCGCGATCGCTTCGACGCGTGGCGGACCTTGTTCAGCGCTCACGATCTGGATGCGGACCCGCACGGCTTCTCTGCTCGCATCGACACCACACAGATCGGTCCGGTCCTGCTGCACGTCATGAACGCCTCGCCTCAAAGGACAGGCCGCACGCGATCTAAGATCAGGCAGGATGGCCAGGAGCGGTTCACCCTGCTGCTGAGCCAGCACACCTACGCGATCGAGTCGGATCGCGGCACCCAAAAAGTTCCGCCCGGCGCTTTCACGCTCAACGACCTGTCGCAGCCTTATCGACGCAGCCGAGTTCGCGAAACAAACTCACTAATCGTGAGCCTCGCGCGCGACAGCGTCGCTCGCCTGCTTCCTAACGAAGAAACGCTGCATGGGGCGATCCTCGCTGGTCCAACGGCCTGCCTGCTTGCTGAACATCTCCGCGGCTTGGTCGCGCATCGGCACACGATAGGGACGGACCAGGCGCTCGACATTGCGCAGGCCACGCTCCATTTGCTTGCAGCCACAGCCCGGCCCGACCGGGATCGGCAGGCGATGGCAAGTGCCCCGGCAAGCATGGCCCGATTGTCCGCCTCGAAACGGTACATCCGCAGCAACCTTGCCAAGGCGCTGACGGTCGAGCAGATCGCATCGGCTGTCGGTTTGTCTCGGACCCGATTGTACCACCTGTTCGAACCTGAAGGCGGGGTAGCCCGCTATCTGATGCAGCAACGTCTCGCTGCCGTGAGGGCGGCTTTGGATGATCCGCAGGAGGGCCGAAATATCGGCGTGATCAGTGAAGCCTACGGGTTCGGTAATTTCAGCCACTTCAGCCGAACCTTCCGGGAGGCTTACGGCCAGAGCCCTCGGGACTACCGCGCGTCACGCAAAACATCTGGAGAGCTAGAATTGCCGAGTTCACCGGCTGCAGCAACATGGATGCGAGCGCTCGGCTAAGTCGCTCGCGGGGCCGTCGGCCGCGCCAGCAGGATCGCGGTTCGCACCATGCCGCGCCAAAATTCCCGGATGCGCCGGGCTCGGCGACCGCCTTCCGCGATGGCTCATGGTCCTTCACCGCGGCGGCCGGGTCCACCGTGTGCCCGCTCGCGAACCGGAAAAGGCTGACGGTCGGGTCGCGCATGGGGTGATCGTCGTGGCAGGCGGGAGCGGACGCTACCAAGGCGATGTCGGTGCGGGGGCCGCCGAAAATAACCCTTCCGCCTCAATGCCCCCCTCCCCCCAGGTGCGGGGCAAACAGTCTCGATGATAAAGGGTTGTTTGAGACCTGCTCGGGGAGCCATCACCTTTCCAAAACCTTGGTCTCGTTCATCGCTTCGCCCGGCGCTCCGCATCGAGCCCGGAGGTGCGGGGACAGGTCCGCGCGACCGGACCGGCGGCCGCGCCATCGCGCACATCGGCGGGAACGGCTCCATGTCCTCGAAAGCCAGCCCGCGCGCTCCGATCGGCCAGCGCGATCCGGGCCGCCGATGGCGGCGATGCCGGTGGGTGCGTTGCCGATCGCGAAAACCGGCTGAAGGAGCGCCTGTGCGATCTCCGGGGTGGCCGGCTCGTCGTCGCGTGCCCGCCGTGCAACCGGCGCGGCACCTACGACCTGGCGCGCCTCCGGCAGCGGTTCGGCGACCACGCCGACCTCTACGACGTGTATCTGCGTCTCACCCGGACGTGCGGCCGCCGGCAGGCGGTCGGCCCCCGGGAGCCGGCCCGGTCCGGCCGGACGTGTCGCGCCATGATCGGCGTCGAGGGCGGCGACGGGCGCACGGGGTTGCCGTCCCGCACGTGACCTTTCGACGGCGATCGCGGGTCGGCCGCGGCGAGGCGGCAGAGCGGGTGAGGTCGCAACGGCCTCGAGCCGCCGAGCCTTCGGACGGGATCGGCAAGTTCGCCGCCCGAGCATAGAGGCCGCCCGACGACATGGACGGGGGCGGCGCTCCGAATGACCCCTGCGTCGCCGACCGCCTCCTGCTGGCGACGATCCTGCGCTGGGTCGACGCCCGGGGTGATCGCGGCGGCTATGCCCGCCGTTCCGGCATCGCGGCGGCCGACAGACGAGGGCGACTTCGAGCCCGCGGGGCATCGGTGGTCCTATGACGCGTGACGCGCCGGCCGGTGCCGCATCGTCGCGCCGACGATCCGGCGTTCGTGCTCGGTTCGGGCGCCAAACCCGAGCCTGTTGCTCTCCGGGTGACGCTCAGGGCGCCCGGCGCGCGAGCCAAGCGGTTCCAAGACCGATCGCCAACGCGCCGACGGCCCACGCGATCAGGAGGTAATTGTGCGGATCCATCACCGGAGTCCCTTCAGGAGGCTGCGTGCCGCTGAATATGGGCCGGTGCCGACCGCCAGGCAAACGCGGGACGTCTCCCCTGTGCCGACGGCGACGGACGGATCGACCGGGCCCGGCGGCCTCCGGGCGAACACGGGTGCGAGACCTCCCACGGCGAGGACCGCCACCGCGACGCCGTTCAGGCCGACGGAGTGTCAGGCCGCCAGGGCGAGGACGGCGGTTTCCCCGCCGGTCGGGGCGACGGTGTCCTTGGCTCCGAACAGGAGTTGATAGATCGCGGCAGGGGTGCGGGCGTGACCATTGCCGTCGACGATCCGGACGTCGGACAGGCCCGAGGCCTGCAGCGATAGGCCTTGCTCCAGAGCGTCCAGCATCGAGTTGTAGTGATGCGAAAACCGTTGTGCCGATATGCGAGCGGTGACGGTGAAGTTCACGGACGCCAATCCTGACTGTCGAACTCGGCCGGCGGCCGCATGGCCGTGATCCGAGGCATCGTGATGAAGAGGAAGAGGATCGCTGGACAGGGCCGGCGCGGCTTTGGATTCGCCTCGTCGCCCGACGGCCTCCGTATCGTTGCAGATAGAGGCGGTTCGTTGACGAAAACTTAGCCCAGTATGGCAGGGACGTGTCTTTTGCGATGGGGATGCTGTCGTGACCCGGAAACCGCTGCTCGATCAGGTCGACGCCATTCAGATGGCGCGCACGTATTGCCGTCTTGTGAAAGCCGATCCCGATGCGGCCGTCGCGGGCGACTTCGTCGACGCGACCGGCCAGCGGCGCCGCGTCAGCATAGCCCGTTGGCGCTGGTATCGGGACATCGCCGAAGCGCCGGCTCCGAAGCCGCCGGAGACCGGCGCGTCGTGAGAGGCTGCCGAGGTCTGAGCTTGGCCGGAAAAGTGCCGAAGGACGCGGTTCTCACAGGCCGGTTCGGGTTTTCACGGATCGCGGCTCGGCGGACGGGTGCAGCTATGTCCTCGCTGCCATCAGGTCGTGCGTCAGGACGGTCAACTTCCCGATCAGGCCGGTGATGTCGGCCCCCTTGCACGACCACTGCGTGCCGACCGCCTCGCCATCTGCGGACACGGACACGACGGCGACCGATCGCAGCTTGCCTTCGCGAGCCAGGACGAGCTGGTCCTGCAGCACGGCGATGATCGAGGCGGTGTCCGCGTCCGCGACCGCGGCAGAGATCCGGGCGGGAAAGGGCACGACGGCGCCTGCGTTTGCCTGTTCGTTCGTGCTCATCGCGACCTCGCCTTGCCTCGCTGGATGCGCAGAGACCTGGGTGATCGCTTGGGACAGAGTGTGGCAGCTTGTCCGTGTCGGCGAACGTCGATGCCGAGTGTGGCTGCCAGAGCACGGTGCGGCTGCCGGAGCACCAACCATCCGGTCGGCCCCGCGCGACGCTTCGCCCGGCCTCGTCTCGCACATCGGCCTCGATCCGCCTTCCCGATCGCCCGATGCCGGCCGATCGGTACGACGGGCGGCCTGCTCCCCGTCGATATCGGCCACCATGTCGGGATCGCCGTCATGCAGGCCGCGATCCGCGTGCGCGACGACCGCGTTTCCCGCGCGTCCCCATTCCATGCCGAAAGATCCGCATGACCATGACCGATCCGACGCCGGCCAGCCTGCGCGACGCGATGGCCTGCACCCTCTACGAGCACGACAGTGCGGAGATCGCCGGTGCGCCGCCCTGGATCGGCGATCGTCTGGACCGCGAGCATCCTGGGCTGCGCGCGCGCTATCTCGGGCGCGCCGATGCCCTCTTGGGCGGCCCCATCGCCGGGTTGCTCGCCCTGTTGGCGCGCCAGGGCGAGGAACGCCGGATGGTCGAGGAGGAGGTGAACGTCCTGCGCCGCCAGCGCATGGGTCCGGAGCGCGAGCGCGAACTGCTGGAAGCCAACAACCGGATGCTCGAGCGCGCCCGGGCCTCCGCGGCCGCCCAGGCCGCTGCGGAGGCGGCCCTGCCCCTGATGCAGCGCGAGCGCGACGTCGCGCGGGAAGCGGAGACCTTCTGGCAGCAATTCGCCTTCGACGCCGACGATCTGGCCACCCAGCGCCTGGTGAAGCTCACCGCGGAACGGAACGCAGCCGAGCGCATGGCCATTCTCGAGCGCGCCCAGCGTGAACGGGTCGAGACCGCCCTGCGGCTGTTCGCGGATCGGGCCGACACGATGCCGAAGGAGGGCTGGGTCTCGGATCTGGCCGGGATGAACCGCGACATGCCGCTGTGGTGGTTCCATGCCGCGCGCGTCGCCCTGGAGCGGGCGGAGCCGAAGGCGGCGGACGATCATCCGCGGTGACGCAGGCCCCCGGCTGGGATCGGGTCGATGGCCGGGACCCGCGCCCTCTCCGTTGATGACGATCGCTCGGGTCGGCCGCTGCGAGGGTCGTCATGCGTGAAGCCGCCGGCACGCCGGGGTGCGGAACCTCCGCGAGGGTCCGGACGCCAGGTGCCGGAAACTCGATCCCCCATCTGGAGGATGACGGCCGGTCCTGACTCGTTCACGCAGGAGGCCCGAGATCACCTTGGCCCGGCCGGAGACTTCCGCGTCGGGCCTTTTTGCGCCCCCGCCGTGCTCTCCCGGCTCCCGGTCGGATCACAGGCGACGGCCGGAGCGTCAGCGGATTCCGCGGGGGACCGGGCCGTCGCGCCTCGCGGACGCACCGTCCTTCCCCGCGGCAAGGTTCTCGCGACAAGGCCCTCGCGGCGAGGCGGGAACGGACGCGGCGCCGGGCCCGGTCCCGGCACGCCGCGTCAGCGTCTCAGGTCGGCGGTCCGCTTCCGGGCCGACGGGGCGGCGTTCCGGTTCTGCGCCTCGTCCATCACGTCGCCGATCTTGTCGCCGACCGCGATCACGATCGCCGTCGAGGCGGCGCCCTCGGCGGTCTCGGAATGGAAGCGGCCGAGGGTGTCGGTGAGGCGCTGCTCGATGGTGCTCAGCACCGTCCGCGCGGCCGCGGCGTTCGCGGTCATCATCACGCCGGCGAGGTCGCAATAGGCCTCGCGCAGCAGGTGGAACGCCAACCTGTCGACGGCCTGCGCGTCCTCCGGGCTCAGATCCTTCATGGGGTATCCCGTCGGCCTGCCGGCGGCGCAGGCATCGCTTCAAACGCAGGGCTTCGCTGCGAATAGTCCATCGCTTCGAACAGCGCATCGCCTCGAACGCGGCCACGGTCTCGAACGGACGACCTTCGATCGGCCGCCCGATGCCGCCCTGCAACCGGTACGCCTGTGCGGCTAGGAAAGGAATGCGCCGGCTCCCCCGTCGCGGAATTCCGCCGCGAGGGCGTCGGAGGCCAGGTTCTTGGACTTCGCCTCGATCTCGAAATCCGCCCATTCCATGTGGCGCCCGACCAGGGCGTTCAGGGCCCTGTTCCACATCATGTCCGAGTGGGCGGCGAGGTCGCGCCAGGAATGCCCGGCCTCAGTCAGCGCGGCGAAGTCGGGCAGCGCGTCGCGGTCGTGCTCCGGCAGCACCGTCTCGCGCGAGACGCTGACATGGGCGAGCGGCCGCACCCCGCGCCAGGACGCGCGCACGCGCTCGACCCGCGGATCCTCCGGCGCGATGTACTCGCCGCGGCTCTCGACCCAGTGATGATGCAGGTCGAGCACCACCGGCACGCTGTCGGCGAGCGCCAGCACCGCGTCGAGCCCGAAGGCGTTCTCGTCGTTCTCGACGGTGATGAGGTCGCGCGCCGTCTGCGACAGGCGCGGCAGGGCGGCGCGGAAGCCGTCGGTGCCGGGGTCGCGGGCGCCGACATGGATGTTGATGTGGGCCCCGTGCGGGTGCCAGCCGCCGCCGTAGCCCAGCAGCGCCATCAGCTCGGCGTGATACTCGAACTCGGCGATGCCGTTCTCGGACGCCGCCGGGTTGCGCGAGGCGATCACGCAGAACGGGCCGGGATGGAAGCTGAGGCGTATGCCGGCCGCACGCGCCGCCGCGCCGCAGCGGGCGAGGCCCGCCTCCACGAGGCAGCGCATCTCGGGCTCGGCGTAGATGTCGCGCGCCACGGGATGGGTGTAGCCCGGCAGGACGTTGCTCGCCATGCGCAGCAGGCGCGCGATCGGCGGCCGCCCGGCAACCCAGGCGATCTGGCGCTCCAGCGCCCCGAGGTTGTGGCGGACCAGATTCTCGATCTTCGCGCGCCGCGCCGCCGGAGCCAGCGCCGTCAGCGAGGCCATGGTCGCGTTGGTGAGGTTCATCTGAAGCGCCGCCTCCCGGGCGGCCTTCAGGGTCTTGAAGCCCTCCGGCGGCGGCGTGAGCACGAACTTGCAGCAGAATCCGAGGCGGGGCGCATCATCGATCATGGGTCGAGAACGCCGTGCGCCCGGTTTCGTCCCACGCCGTCGACGCGCGGCCGCCGCAGGGAGGGTCGATGCCGCAGGCGCCCGGCCGGGGAAGACGGAGCCGTTTCGCGCGGTCCGGCGTTCCCTGCACGGTTCGTCGACCCGAACAGGTCCGCGACCCGCCACATCCTCTCAGCTGGAAGCCATGATGCGCGTCGCCCCGCTCGCCTTCGTCCTCGCCCTCGCGGCCGTCCCGGCTCTCGCCGCGCCCACGTCCACGCGCGGCAACGCGGACCTGAAGAAGTACTGCACCGGGGACGCGCTGAAGCTCTGCGGCGACATCGATCCGGACGATCCGGCGATGGATGCGTGCTTCAAGAAGAACCGCGGCGCGCTGACGGAGAACTGCCGCCGGGCGATCGACGCCTACGCGGGCTCCGGCGGCAAGTAAGGGCAGGTCCGGTCGAGTTCGGGCACGCCGAGCCGGGCTGCCCCGGGACCCGTGAGGGCGCCCCGTCGCGGGCGTCCGGCGGCCGGGGGGCGGGTCCTGCGTCATCCGGCCGTCACGGTGTCCGCCTAAGCGGGCGCCCTCGCCGCGCCGACGGCATCGTGTCCCGAAACCATGCCCGAGCATCTCTGCCTCGACCCGCACGACCCGTATGCGCAGCGCGAGGTCCGGGTCGCGTTCGAGCGCGTCGGATCGGGCTTCCGCCTGATCGCGGCGATCGACGACAGCGACGACGACATCCTGCCCGACCTGATCGACGCGCAGCGCGACGACCTGCTCCGCGAGATCTCCCAGGCGGACCCGCGCGCCGCCGACCGCGTCCCCCCGCCCGACACCCGGCCGTCGGCGTCGTGCTGAGGCTCGGCCGCCTCGACGATGCGGACGAGCTCGCGGCGTCGCCGCTCGGGTTGCGCGGGCGCACGAGCCGGATGCCGGCCTACATCGCCGCGAGCGTCCTTCTCGTCCTCGTCTCGGACCTGCTGATCCAGTTGCTCCTGGCCTGACCGACGCGCGGAAGCCCGCCGGCGGCCGTCGCGTCGGGCGGTCCCCGGCACCCCCGCAGCGAAAGCCGTCCGCACGCGAGGTGCTCTTTCGCCAAACCGGGATTCCCTTCGGGCCAAAGCCCACTAAGGTCGCGCGAGCCGCGAGCGCGCTGGCCGACCCGAGCCGTGCGGCGACGGCCGCGACCCGCCTCGCGCGAATGTCCCCGTCACCGGTCGCGCCATGGTCCATACCGGCTACAATCCCGCCCTCGTCGCCCTGTCCCTGGCGATCGCGGTGTTCGCCTCCTACACCGCCCTCGACCTCGCCGGGCGGATGCGCGGCGCCGCCCGCGGTCCGCGCTGGGCCTGGGTCGCCGGGGCCGCCCTGGCGATGGGCGGCGGCATCTGGTCGATGCACTTCGTCGGCATGCTCGCCTTCGAGATGGGCATGCCGGCCGCCTACGACCTCACGCTCACCCTCGCCTCCCTGCTGATCGCGGTCGGCGCCACCGGCGCGGCCTTCGTCCTGATCAGCCGTCCGGGTGCGGGCCCGCGCGAGGTCCTCGTCGGCGGTCCGCTGATGGGGGTCGGCGTCGCGGGCATGCACTATACCGGCATGGCGGCGATGCGGGTGCCCGGCAATCTCGCCTACAGCTGGCCCGTGGTCGCGCTCTCGGTGGCGATCGCCGTCACCGCCGCGACGGCCGCCTTGTGGCTGACCTTGCGCCGGCACGGCGTCTGGCAGAAGCTGTCCGCCGCGTTCGTGATGGGCCTCGCGGTCGCCGGGATGCACTACACCGGGATGGCGGCGGCGACGTTCACGGCGGAGGCCGCCGGCGCCCACGCCGCCCATGCCGGCGGCGTCGGCGCGGGCCAGCAGAACCTCGCCCTCTCGGTCGGCGGCGCGACCTTCCTGATCCTGTTCCTCGCCATGCTGGCCTCGTCCGTCGACCAGCAGCGGGTCCAGCGTGATCTGCAGGCCAGCGAAGCGCGGTTCCGCGCTGCCGTCCAGGCGGTGCGCGGCGTGCTCTGGACCAACGACGCCGCCGGCCGGATGGTCGGCGAGCAGCCCGGCTGGGCGGCGCTGACGGGCCAGGCGCCCGAGGCCTATGCCGGCTTCGGCTGGGCGAGCGCCGTGCACCCCGACGACGTGCAGCCGAGCATCGCGGCCTGGAACGCGACGGTGGCCGCGCGCCGGCCCTTCGTGCACGAGCACCGGGTCCGCGCCCGCGACGGCAACTGGCGTCACTTCGCGATCCGCGCCGTGCCGGTCCTCGACGACCGCGGCGCGATTACCGAGTGGGTCGGCGTGCACACCGACATCACCGAGCAGCGCGAGGCCGAAGGCGAGCTGCGGGAATCGAACGAGGAGCTCCAGCGCTACGCCTACATCGTCAGCCACGACCTGCGCTCGCCGCTGGTCAACGTCATGGGCTTCACCTCCGAGCTGGAGGAGGCCCGCCCCGAGATCCGCCGGGCGCTGGGGGACCACCCGGAGGCCGAGCGGATCGACGCCGATCTCGGCGAGGCGCTGGGCTTCATCCGGGCCGCCGTGACCCGGATGGAGGGGCTGATCGCCGCCATCCTGAAGCTCTCGCGCGAGGGGCGGCGCAGCTTCGCGCCCGAACCCCTCGACCTGACGCGCCTCCTGCGGTCGCTCGTCGACGCGCAGCGCCACCAGATCGAGACCGCCGGCGCGACGGTGGAGGTCGCCCCCGACCTGCCGACCATCGTCGCGGACCGGCTGGCGGTCGAGCAGGTCCTCGGCAACCTGATCGACAACGCCGTGAAGTACCTCGACCCGGCCCGGCCCGGGCGGATCACGATCACCGCACGGTCGGTGGGCGGCAACCGCGTGCGCATCGCCGTCGCCGACAACGGCCGCGGCATCGCCCCGCGCGACCACGCCCGCGTGTTCGAGCTGTTCCGCCGGTCCGGGGTCCAGGACCGGCCGGGCGAGGGGATCGGGCTCGCGCACGTCAAGGCGCTGGTGCGGTCGCTCGGCGGACGCATCGACCTCGCCTCGGCGCTGGGCGCGGGCACCACCTTCGAGGTGACGCTGCCGCGCGAGGCCGCTACAGGTCGTGAGGCACACGGCGCCCCGACGACGCTGGCCGCGGAATGACCCTGGAGGCCGCCATGAACGCCGTCAGCATCGTGATGATCGAGGACGACGACGGCCATGCCCGGCTGATCGAGCGGAACATCCGCCGCGCCGGCGTGAACAACGAGATCATCCCCTTCCGCGACGGCACCTCGGCCCTGGCCTTCCTGCTCGGGCCGGACGGCTCGGGCGAGGCCAGCGCCCGGCGCCACCTGCTGATCCTGCTCGACCTCAACCTGCCGGACATGACCGGAATCGACATCCTGGAGAAGGTGAAGGCCAACCCGCACACCAAGCGCTCGCCGGTCGTGGTCCTGACCACCACCGACGACAGCCGCGAGGTGCAGCGCTGCTACGATCTCGGCGCCAACGTCTACATCACCAAGCCGGTCAACTACGAAGGCTTCGCGAACGCCATCCGCCAGCTCGGCCTGTTCTTCTCGGTGATCCAGGTGCCCGAGAATCCATGACCGGCCCTCCCCCCGCCGCGGCCGACCCGGCCGGCACGGCCCGCATCCTCTACATCGACGACGACCCCGGGCTCGCGCGCCTGGTCCAGCGCGCGCTCGGCGCGCGCGGCTACGTGGTCGAGCTCGCCGCCAGCGGCGATGCCGGGCTGGAGCGGCTGGCGCGGGGCGGGATCGACGTCGTCGCCCTCGACCACCACATGCCCGGGCAGACCGGGCTCGACGTGCTTCCGGCGATCCGCGCCCTGCCCGACGCGCCGCCGGTGGTCTACGTCACCGGCTCCGAGGACAGCCGGGTCGCCGTCGCCGCGCTGAAGGCCGGCGCGGTCGACTACGTCTGGAAGGACGTGCAGGGCCAGTTCCGCGAGCTGCTCGGCGGCGCCGTCGACACCGCCCTGCGCCAGGAGGCCCTGCGCCGCGACAAGGAGCGCGCCGAGGCGGAGGTCCGCGCGGCGCGCGACCACGCCGTGATGCTGCTGCGCGAGGTCAACCATCGGGTCGCCAACTCCCTCGCCCTGGTGGCGGCGCTGACGCACATGCAGACCAGCGCCGTCTCGGACCCGGCCGCGAAGGCGGCGCTCGAGGAGATGCAGGCGCGGATCTCGGCCATCGCCGGCATCCACCGCCGTCTCTACACCTCCGACGACGTCGAGGCGGTCGAGCTCGACGCCTATCTCGCCAGCCTCGTCGAGGAGCTGCAGGCGGCGATGCGGGCCTCGGGGCGCGATCACGCCATCCGGCTGAGCGCCGACCCGGTGCGGCTGGCCACCGACAAGGCGGTCTCCGTCGGGGTGGTCGTGACCGAGCTGGTGACCAACGCCTACAAGTACGCCTACCCGGTGAATGCGGCCGGCGAGATCCGGGTCGAGCTCCGGCGCCGGGCCGAGGACACCCTCGAGCTCGCCGTCGAGGATGACGGGATCGGCTGGACGGGCGAGGGACGGCCGCGCGGCACGGGCCTCGGCTCGCGCATCATCCGGGCGATGGCGACGAACCTGCGCTCGGGCCTGTGCTACGTGCCCGACCGCATCGGCACCCGGGCCGTGCTGTCGTTCCGGGCCTGACGGCCCCGTTTTCGCGCGGATCGGATCCTCTAGGCGGCCGGGGTCGGGACGGCATCGGCGCGGACGGGGGGCGCCGCCGCCGGCCCCGTCCGGGTGGCGAGCCACAGGACGTTCCGCGGCCCCTCCCCGCTGGCACGCGAGCGCACCCGGACCTCCTCGACGGAGAAGCCCGAGCGGGCGAGCCGCGCCTTGAACTTGCGGTCCGGCCGGCCGGACCAGACGCCGAGGATGCCGCCCGGGCGCAGGGCGTAATGGGCGCGCTTCAGGCCCCAGCCGTCGTACAGGCGGTTGTTCTCGCCCCGGACCATGCCCTCGGGGCCGTTGTCGACGTCGAGCAGGATCGCGTCGAACGCCGCCGGGCCGGACTGGATCAGGCGGTTCACGTCCGCCTCGTGCAGGGCCAGCCGGGGATCGTCGAGGCTGCCGTCGAACAGGTGCGCCAGGGGCCCGCGCGCCCACGCCACCACTGCGGGCACGAGCTCTGCGACGACGATCTCCGCCTCCGGCCCGAAGGCGCCGAGCGCCGCGCGCAGGGTGAAGCCCATGCCGAGGCCGCCGATCAGCACGCGCGCCTTCGGCCGGTCCCGAAGCCGCGCCGCGACGAGGGTCGCCAGCGCCCGCTCGGATTCGCAGTGCCGGTCGCGCATCAGGTCCTGGTTGCCGACCGTGATCGCGAAGGCGTCGCCCTGCCGCATCAGGCGCAGGGTGGTCTTCTCGCCGGGCACGAGACCGGTGTCGACATGGACCCAAGACGTCACGGATGTCCTCCCGCCGTCGGGCGGCGTGGCTGCAGGAACGCCCCTGTACCAGCGGTTCGAGGGCGCCGCGAGGGGCGTGATCCAGGGCCTCGCGCCGCGTCAGGCGCCGGCCGCGAGCGTGGCCCGTCCGCGGGCCTTCGGGCGCTCGATCCGGGTGGCGCGCGCGATGCGGCGCAGGCCGAACGACGCCAGCAGGCCGGCGGCGACCAGGAATGGGCTCGCGACGATCAGCGCGGCCACGACCTCGGAGCCGATCAGCGCCGCGAGCGCCTTCACCATCGCGTCGAGGAAGACGAAGAACGCCGCGACGAGCAGCACGAGGATCGTTCCCAGGAGCGCGAACAGGCCGATCAGCGCCCGGAGGTTGCCGTCGATCTCGGTCCGCGCAAGGTCGAGGGTCCGCCCGACCAGGCGCCCGCTCTCGCGCAGGATCCCGAGGGTCAGCGCGAAGGTGCTCTCGGGGGTGCGATCCTGCATCGAGCGGTGCCGTCGTCCAGAAGGGGGCCGGGAGCGGTGCACCAGTTCGGCGCGGCTACCAACCCCGGATGCGACCGGGCGTTCCCGGATGGCGGCGGCCGCCGGTCAGCGCGGCGTGATCGGCGGCGCGAGCGCGCGCTCGCACGCGTCCCGGATCAGCAGCCCCGCGATCCGTCCCGCATCCCAGACGCCCATCAGGACGGCGTGGATCGCACCGGCGGCCAGGAGGAACGCGGCGACCGCGCAGAGGGGAAGGCTCAGGAGGAGCCCGATCACCAGGCGGGCCGCGACGCGCTCGGCGAGGCGGCGTTCGAGCCGCGCCCCCGGGGCGAGGTCGAGCAGGCGTTCGTAGAGCATGGGAAGCCCGCACGATCGAGAATGGGCGGAACTCGGCACGACGGCGACGCAGGCACGCTGTGCCGGTTCAACATCGGCACGGGCCCGGCGTTGCATCGGACGATGCGAAAAACCCCGGGGCGCGGCGTCAGCGCATCCCGCTGCTGGTGAAGACCTGCGCCGCCGGCGCGATCACGACGAGGCTCCCGCACGGGGCCTGCCGCGACAGCACCGCGCTCGCCACGCCCCAGACGAACACGCCGCGCCGGTCCTGCCCCACCACGGGGCCGCCGGAATCGCCGAAGCAGACGCGGCCGCCGTTCACGCGGGCGATCGTCAGCCCGGTGCTCGACGCGGCGACGGGCGTCAGGATCGCGGTGCGCAGCCGGCCGACCACCCGGCCCGACACGCCGGTCCCGGCGACCCGCAGGCTCCTCGGCACCCGGCTCGGGTCGGTGGCGAGCGGCACCGGCACGCGGTCGCGCACCGGCTCGGCGAGGCGCAGCACGGCGAGGTCGAGCGAGAGGCTGTTCAGGTCGACGTCGACGACGTTCGAGGTCATCTGACCGGGATCCGGGCTGTAGCGCGCGATCACCCGGGCGGTGCGGACCGGCTTCACCGGCTCGCTGCCGCGGAAGAACACCACGAGCGAGCCGAGCGGATCGCCGTTGACGCAATGGGCCGCCGTGAGGATCAGGTCGGGTGCGATCAGGACGCCGGTGCAGCGCGAGAGGTGCAGGCCGTCCTCGGGCGCGGTCACGGTCCCGAGCCCGACGGTGGCCTGCGCGAGCGCATCGCCCGACCGGCCCGCGGCACCGCCCTCGAGCGCCGCGGCCGGCGCGCTCCCCGAAGCGAGCGCGAGAAGCGGAACGGCGAGACGTGAGGCAAGGTGACGCAGGGCGGGGCGAATGCCCGCTCGGGACGGGGTCGAAATTCGGGACACGCGGGCCTCGGGGGTGTGGAACACGCCGTCCAGAGATCATCCGGGCGCGCCGGAGGGCAATCGGGCGCGAGGACGCGGGGGCCGCCGCGCCGTCCTGCGGCTCTCAGGAGTCGCGGCGCGTATCGTCCTTCGCCTCGAGGTCCTTGAGCATGGCGATCACCGAGCGCCGAAGGTCCGGATCGCCGATCGATTGGAACAGGCGCAGCAACTCGGCGGGGTCCGCGTCGGAGCCCGGCGCGCCGGAACGCGGCGAGAGGAAGAACGCCGTGTCGACACGAAGGAGCTCCGCGATCTTCCCCAGCAGGATCCGCGCCCGTTCGGATCGGTCCGATCCGTTGTTCCGGCCGTCGTCCACGTCGGACTCCTCACGTCATGCGTCTCGTTATACAACCTAGAATAAACTTTCAATCCCCTATAAACAGGGCAGGATGGTGTCTGTCCAGCCGCATGGTGGGATGGCGACCCAGTTCGCGTACGGAAGACGACGGCCGGCTCCGTCGGACGGCTCCTGCGAAACGGCTGCGCAACACATGATCACGAAGGCGATCGACGTCACCTACGGCCTGTTCCAGGCGTTCGACCGGGCCGGCTCCGTCGGCGATCTGAATCGCACGCTGCTGTCCGCCGTGTCCAAGCTCGGCGTGGAGAGCACGTTCGCCGGCATCATCCCGATGCCCGGCACCAGCCGGCGCGACCAGGCGGCCCACGTCCTGCTCGACAGCACGCCGGCCGGCTGGACCGACCGCTACTTCAAGGCCGGCCACCTGTTCCGCGACCCGACCATCCAGCGCCTGACCACGGACCTGACCGCGTTCCGGTGGTCCGACATCGAGCCGGAATACCGCGCCGACGCGGCCGCCCGGCGGGTGATGGAGGAGGCCGGCGACTTCCGCCTGCGCCAGGGCTTCACCGTGCCGCTGATCACCCTCGATGGGCGCGTCGCCGGGTTCAGCTTCGGGGCCGAGCGGTTCGATCCCTCGCCGGAGCTGCGCGGCATGCTGCAGCTCGTGGCGAGCTACGCCTTCGGCCGCTCGATCGTGCTGAGCGAAGGGCCGCCGCGGCCGGAGGTCCGGCTGACGCCGCGCGAGCGCGAGGCCCTGCAATGGGCCGCCGACGGCAAGACCGAGTGGGAGATCGGCGAGCTGATGTCGATCTCCGAGCACGGCGCCGAGAAGCACCTGCGCTCGATCCGGACCAAGCTCGGGACCGCGAGCCGGACGCATGCCGTCGCGGAAGGATTCCGGCGCGGGTTCCTCAAGTAGGCGCCGCGCGCCTCCGACCTCGAAGACCGCTTCGTCGAAAGCATGCTTCGTCCGGCGTGCGCGCGCGCGCGGGGATGCTCTCGCGGATTGACCGGATCCAGTCAAGTTCCGCAGGTTCGCAGTCGAGAATGGTACGCGAACGCGTACTTTCGGACGAATACTTAGAGACGATACTGCCGGCCATCCAATGGAGGCCGCTTTGATCCATATCGTCACGCCCGAGAACATCAATCGTTACCGCGATGCCATGGAGCAGGCCTATCGCCTGCGTCATCAAGTCTTCGTCGAGGAGAAGGGCTGGCACGACCTCGCCAAGCCCGACGGACGCGAGATCGACCAGTTCGACGACGGCCACGCCCTCCACATGCTCGCGATGCAGGGCGACCGCGTCGTCGGCTACCAGCGCATGCTGCCGACCACCCGCCCCTACCTGCTCACCGAAGTCCTGCCGGAGCTCTGCGAGGTCCCCGCGCCCCGGAGCGCGCGGGTTTGGGAGTGGACCCGCTACGCCGTGCAGCGCGACGTGCGCGACCGCGGCCGCATCCTGAGCCCGGTCGGAAGCGCGCTCCTGGCCGGCATCGTCGAGTGGGGTCTCGAGAGCGGGATCGAGTCGATCGTCATCGAGATGAACCCGCTCTGGCTGCTGCGCCTCGTGCAGCTGCATTTCCGGGTGACCCCCCTCGGCCTGCCCTGCCGGATCGCCGGCGAGGACACCCTCGCCGTGGTCGCGGCCTTCGACGTGCGCACGCTCCGGCGCCTGCGCGAGACCCGCAACGACGCCGCCTCCGTGCTGACCGCGCGCCCCGCCCTGCCGCAGCGCCTGGCGAGCTGACCCCAACCGTTCCGGCGCGATGCCGCCGGACCCCGATCGACGCCAACCCGCGAACGAACCGATGACACGACAGACCCTTCCCGCTTCCACCGAACCCGACAACCCGATGGAGCGCCTCGCCGAGATCTGCATCGAGGCGCACGGCCTGATCGAGGAGGCCGGCACGCCGGAGATGAAGGCGACCCTCGAGGCTCTCCTCGTCCGGGTCGGCTTCGGCCTCGCCGAGCGCCTCGACCCGCAGCACCGCACGGCCTAACCGGCCGGCGAACGGAATCGACGCCGGCCGCGCCCGCTGCCGACCCGAACGGGTCGGCGGCGCGGCGCGGCCGGTCGTGCGCGCTGTCGCCGGCCGACTTGTCCACCGCTCATCCAACGACCCGCCGGGATGGGAAACCGATCGGTAAGGGACGCCGCGCCACGGTGTCCCGCGACCAGCATTCGGGATCCGAAAGCCGATGATGACCAAGGACCAGCTCGCGACCGAGCTGAAGCGCATCGCGACGACGCAGATCAGCGACATCACGCGCGCGGTGAAGGAGGGCCAGAAGTCCATCGCCCTCAACGAGGTGCGGGACATGGCCCATCGCCTCGAGCGCCTGGCCGACGCCTTCCACCCGCGGCTCGCCGCGCCCGTGGACGCCGTCGACCCCGGCGCCCAGGCCGCTTGACGCCGTCGCACGGGCCCGCCGGCCCACCCAATCAGGAACGGGGCGTTCGATCATGATCCACGCGTTCTTCAACATCCGCCTCGACGACGCCTACCTGCCGGAGCGCACCGGCCAGCTCGTCCGGGACGCCGGCGAGGCGCGCGCGGTGGCGCGCACCATCATCCGCCGCCTCGTCGTCCAGCACGGCGGCGAGCCGCGCCTGCTGAACGCGGTGATGGCGGTCACCAACGCGGACGGCGCGTCCATCCTCGACCTGTCGTTCTTCGAGGCGCTCTACGTGCCCGTGGCAGCGCCCGAGCGGGCGGGGCCCGCGCGCCCGCGCGCCGACCTGCGCCGCGCGGCGGGCCGGATGCCCGACGCCGTCTCCGGCAAGGCGGCCGCGGCAGTCGCGGGCATCGCCGCTCGGATGCGGGCCCTGTCGACGCATCCGCGGATCGGCGCCGCGGCCCTGCGGCTGCGCGCGCATCTCGCGACGATGGCCGACCTGCTGTCGTTCCGGCGCGACCCGCGGCAGCGCTTCACCCTGCAGCTCGATCCGGGCCGCTGATCGCGACCGCGCTCAGCCGACGAGGGCCAGCGCCCCGATCTCGTCCTGCTCGTCCTGCGGGATGACGTCGACCTCGACCTTGAGCTTCTGCTTGCCCGAGCCGCTGACGATGCCGTCGACGGGCGAGACGTCGCCGTAGTCGCGCCCGCGGGCGACGACGATGTGGTCGTCGCGAACCCCGATGCCGTTGGTCGGGTCGAGGCCGAGCCAGCCGTCGCCGCACCAGACCGCGACCCAGGCGTGGCTCGCATCCGCGCCGCGAAGCCGCGGCCGCCCGGCCGGCGGGATCGTGCGGAGATACCCGCTGACATAGGCCGCGGGCAGCCCGATGCCGCGAAGCCCGGCGATCATCACATGGGCGAAATCCTGGCAGACGCCGGCGCGCAGGGCGAAGGCCTCGGCCAGCGGCGTGTGCACGTCGGTGGCCTTCGCGTCGAAGCGGAAGTCGCTGCGGATGCGCGCCATCAGGTCGAAGGCGGCGCCGTAGGCGCTGCGCCCGGGCGAGAAGCTCGCCCGCGCGTAGTCGGTCACCGCCGGCAGCAGCGGCACCCGGGCGCTCGGGAACAGGAAGTGGACCGGCGCGTCGGCCCCGAGATCGCGGGACGCGATCGCCGCCATCCGCGCCGCCTCCCAGCTGCGGCCGGATTCGGGCGCCGGCAGCGGCCCGCGCTCGACCCGCACCTTCGACAGCGCCTCGACCCGGAACCGGGTGTGCGGCGCGTCCAGGGTGATGCCGACGGTCTCGATGCCGAAATAGTCGCGCCGGATCACCGCGGTCGCCGGGCTCGGGTCGATCGTCACCGCGCTCTCGAGCACGCTCTGGCCCTCGCCGTCGGCGGGCTTCAGGCGCAGGGAGCAGCGCGCGAAGCCGACCGGCTTCGCATAGGTGTAGGTGGTGACGTGGCGCAGCGTGTAGATCACGCCAGGCCCGCCAGCTTCTCGGGCCGCAGGGCGTGCGGCCCGTTCGGGAAGTAGCGGCCGGCGATGGTGTCGGCGAGCCGCTCCAGGTCGTCCTCGATCCGCGCCAGGCCGACGCCGTCGAAGTCGGCGGCCTCGCCGCTGCGCAGGGTCGCCACGATCCGCGCGGCCAGCCGGCAATGCGGCTCGGGGATGCCGTCGGCCGAGAGCGCCGGCAGCTCGGCCAGATGCCGGCCGATCGCCTCCGCCTGGAACGCGACCGAGCGCGGGTTGTAGGGGTCGAGGAGCACCATGTCGCGCACGGGGTCGAGGGCCACGCCCTGCATGTAGCGCGCGCCGTAGGTGACCTGCGAATCGGCGAGCGAGAGCAGGACGCCGAGGCAGTCGGCCCCGGCCTCGTCGTGGCCGAAGGCCAGCGTGAAGGCGCAGGTGTTGATCGCCCGCTCGATCCGCCGCCCGAGATCGACGAAGTGCCAGCCGGCGGCGCGGTTCATGTTCTCGTGCGTCAGGCCCGAGAGCGCCGCGATGTGGCTCAGCGCCCGCTCGGCCCGGCCGAGCAGCTGCGACTCGGTGAACGCCCGGGCGGTGTCCAGCGAGAGCAGGTCGATCAGGTCGGCGAGCACCCGCCACGCCTCGCCCGAGAGCCGGGCGCGCAGGGTCGCCGCGTTGGTGCGGGCCGAGATCACGTGGGCGCGGGCGGAGCCGTGGACCTCGCGCCCGACCAGGGCCTCCTGCGCCAGTGCCGCCGTCGGCATGTCGGCGGAGCTGGCCGCCCCCCATTCCTCCAAGAGCGCGCGGATGCGGAGCGCGGTCGGCGCCGCGGTGTCGCCGGAGATGTCGGTGACGACGGCGTCGCCGACGCTGCGCAGGTGCGCCAGCACGAGGCGGATCACCGCCTCGGCCCGCTCGACGTAGCGGCCGAACCAGAACAGGCCGTCGGCCGCCCGCGAGGGCAGGTGCCCGGAGATGCGCCGGACCCGCGGCGTGGCCTGCTGCCCGAGATGGCGCGTGTCGACCGGGTTCTCCGAGAGGATCCAGACGTCGGCCGAGCGGATGCCGAGGCGCATCTCGATCGGGTCGACGTTCTCGCGCTCCGAGACCCGGCAGAAGCCGCCGGGCATCACCCGCCAGCCGTCGGGGGTGCGGGCGGCGAACACGCGCAGCGCGAAGGGGCGGGGGACGAGGTGCAGGCCCCGGTCGGTCCGCTCCCAGGCCGGCATGGTCGAGAGCGGCCCGAGGTCTTGGCCGACGAAGTCGAACGGCCGGTCGTGGAAGGCTGCGATCACCCGCTCGCGCTCGGCGGCCAGCGCCTGCGGCCCGAGGATCGCGTCGCGCCCCGCCCCGCGCTGCGGGGTGGCGGCCGGGCGCAGCGTCATCGCGTCGAGATTGTCCCGAACGTGGGCGAGACCGGCCGGATCGCCGCACCACCACGCCGGCGGGCTCTTCAGCCTGAGGCCCTCGCCGAGGATGCGCTGCGCGATCCCTTCGAGATACGGGCTGAGGGCCGCCGACTCGACCACGCCGGAGCCCGGCATGTTGGCCATCACCAGGCTGCCGTTGCGCAAGGCCTCGATCACGCCGGGGATGCCGAGCCGCGAGGCCGGGTTGAGCTCCAGCGGATCGAGGAAGTCGCCGTCGATCCGGCGCCAGACCGCGTCGGCCCGCTTCAGGCCGGAGACGGTGCGCACGTGCAGGCACCCGTCCTGCATGACGAGGTCGTCGCCCTCGACCAGCATCAGCCCGAGATAGCGCGCGAGCGCCGCCTGCTCGACGTAGGTGCTGCTGTAGGGCCCCGAGGTCAGCAGGCAGATGCGCGGGTCCGAGCGCGCGGACCCGGCCGCCAGGCCTTCGCGGAACGCCTGGAAGAAGGCCGGGAAGCGCTCGACCTGCAGGCTCTCGAGCACGTCCGGGAAGGTGCGGCCGAGCACCATCCGGTTCTCCAGGGCGTAGCCGAGGCCGGAGGGCGCCTGCGTCCGGTCGGCCAGCACACGCCAGGCCCCGTCCGGCCCGCGGCCGATATCGGCGGCGTAGAGCTTGAGCCAGCGCCCGCCGGGAGGCGCGACCCCGTGCAGCGGGCGCAGGAACTCGGGACTGCCGGCGACCACGGCGGCCGGCAGGAGGCCGTCGGCGACGAGGCGGCCCGGCCCGTAGACGTCGGCGAGGACCGCCTCCATCAGCTCGGCCCGCTGGATCAGCCCGGCGCTCAAGGCGCGCCACTCGGCCGCCTCGATCACCAGCGGCAGCGAGCCCAACGGCCAGGCATGCTCGCGCTGGTCGCCGTAGATGCGGAACGAGATGCCGGTGTCGCGGATGTGACGCTCCGCCGAGACGAAGCGCGCCATGATCTCGGGCTCGGTCAGCCGCGCGAGCCGCTCGAGCAGCCGGGGCCACGCGCCGCGCGCGCGGCCGTCCGCGTCGAGATATTCGTCCGGCCGGCCGGGTTCAGGCCGATAGCCATCGGCCCAGCGCGCGAGCCGGTCCGGCTCGTCCGCGGCGTCCGCGTCGGCCGGTGCGTGCCGTCCTGCCGTGACCTGTGCCGCCGCCAGCGTCGGGCTCATGTCGGCTTCGGCGTGCGCAGGTCGAGCGTGAGCGGGAATTCGGGGTTGGTCTCGGGCACCGGCATCGCGATCTTGCCCGGCGTATGGCCGTGGGCCTGGAAGCGGGCGAGGCGCCGCCCCTCCGCCTCGTAGGTGTTGACGGGATGCGTCTCGTAGTTGCGGCCGCCGGGGTGGGCGACGTGATAGCGGCAGCCGCCGAGCGCGCGCCCGCTCCAGCTGTCGAGGATGTCGAAGGTCAGCGGCGAGTGCGCGGGGATCGTCGGGTGCAGCGACGAGGCCGGCTGCCAGGCCTTGAACCGCAGGCCCGCGACCGCTTCGCCGCCGGTGCCGGTGCCAGTCATCGGCAGGCGCCGGCCGTTGCAGGCGATGACGTGGCGGCCGGGCACGAAGCTCTCGACCTTGACCTGCAGGCGCTCGACCGAGCTGTCGACGAAGCGGACGGTGCCGGCACTGGTCCCCTCCTCGCCCATCACGTGCCACGGTTCCAGCGCCTGACGCAGCTCGAGCTTCACGCCGCCGTGCTCGACCCGGCCGAAGACCGGGAAGCGGAACGCGGCCTGCGCCTCGAAGGCCGTGGGGTCGAAGTCGTAGCCCGCGGCCCGCAGATCCTCCAGCACGTCGAGGAAGTCGGCCCAGAGGAAATGCGGGAGCATGAAGCGATCGTGCAGGCCCGTGCCCCAGCGGACACAGCCGCCGACCTGCGGCTCGCGCCACAGCCACGCCACCAGCGCCCGCAGCAGCAATTGCTGCGCGAGGCTCATGCGCGGGTCCGGCGGCATCTCGAAGGCGCGGAACTCGAGCAGCCCGAGCCGCCCGGTCGGCCCGTCGGGCGAGTACAGCTTGTCGATGCAGATCTCGGACCGGTGGGTGTTGCCGGTGACGTCCACGAGGATGTTGCGGAACACCCGGTCGACGAGCCAGCGCGGGATGTTGGGCTCGTCCGGGCCCGGCACCTGCGCCAGGGCGATCTCCAGCTCGTAGAGGCCGTCGTGGCGGGCCTCGTCCATGCGCGGGGCCTGGCTCGTCGGCCCGATGTAGAGGCCGGAGAACAGGTACGAGAGCGCCGGGTGGCGCTGCCAGTACAGCACCAGGCTCTTCAGGAGGTCGGGCCGGCGCAGGAACGGCGAGTCGTCGGGCGTGGCGCCGCCCATCACCACGTGGTTGCCGCCGCCCGTCCCGGTGTGGCGCCCGTCCACCATGAACTTCTCGGCGCCCAGCCGGGTCTGGCGGGCGTCGGCGTAGAGGTCGGTGGTGATCGCCACCGCGTCGCGCCAGGAGGTCGCCGGGTGGACGTTGATCTCGATCACGCCCGGGTCGGGGGTGACCTTGATCACGTTGAGGCGCGGGTCGAAGGGCGGCTCGTAGCCCTCGACGTGGATCGCGAGCCCGAGCCCCGACGCGGCTTCCTCCAGGACGCCGATCAGCTCGAGGTACTCGTCGGCGCGCTGGGTCGGCGGCATGAACACCCGCAGCGTCCCGTCGCGCGGCTCGACGGCGAGCGCGGTCCGCACCGCGACGCCGGTGATGCCGCCGCCGTTGACCGTTCGCTTGCCGGTCCCTTCGCCGGTTCCTTCGTGGGCATGCCCCTCGGGCAGGGGCTCGCGCGGCTCCAGCGGGTCCTGCGGCTGGTAGTAGGGGTAATGCTCCGGCGGCACGTACGGGAGCGAGCCGAGCGGCAGGCGGAAGCCCAGCGGCGAGTCGCCGGGCACCAGAAACGCGTGGCCGCGGCGGAAATCCCAGGCCTCGGAGATCCAGACCCGGTCGGAATCGCCGTCCTTGCCGGTGGGCAGGCTCGCGAGCGGCAGCACGAAGCCGGCCGGGTTCCCGAGGCCCCGCTCGTAGACGCGGTGGATGCGCGAATCGAATTCCACCGAGCCGCTCTTGGCCTCCTGCGTCGTCACGTTGACGGGCAGCTCCGCGCGCTTCTCCTCCCACTGCGCCGGGTCCTCGTAGGCCGGCATCACGTAGTCCTGCAGCCCGAAATGCCCGGCGACCGCATCGATCAGGCGACGCGCGGCGTCGGCGTCGGCCGTCTTCGGGCCGTCCTCCCGCGCGATCAGCTCGGCGTCGCGCCAGATCGGGCGGCCGTCGCGGCGCCAGTACAGGGCGAAGGCCCAGCGCGGCAGGCTCTCGCCCGGATACCACTTGCCCTGGCCGTAATGCAGCATGCCGCCCGGCGCGAAGCGGTCGCGCAGGCGGCGGATCAGCTTGTCGGCCAGCCCCCGCTTCGACGGGCCGACGGCGGCGATGTTCCATTCCGGCGCCTCGAAGTCGTCGATCGAGACGAAGGTCGGCTCGCCGCCCATGGTCAGGCGCACGTCCTGGGCGACGAGGTCGGCGTCGACCCGGTCGCCGAGGGCGTCCATGGCCGCCCAGACCGCGTCCGAGAACGGCTTCGTGATGCGCGGGCTCTCCTCCACGCGCGCCACGGTCATCTCGAAGCCGAACTCGACCTTGGCCGGCTCGGCGAGCCCCGAGATCGGCGCGGCCGAATGGTAGTGCGGGGTGGCGGCCAGCGGGATGTGCCCCTCCCCGCAGAGCAGGCCGGAGGTGGCGTCGAGCCCGATCCAGCCGGCGCCGGGCAGGTAGACCTCGGCCCAGGCGTGCAGGTCGGTGAAGTCGGTCTTGGTGCCCTCGGGGCCGTCGACCGCGGTGGTGTCGGGCACGAGCTGGATCAGGTAGCCCGAGACGAAGCGGGCGGCGAAGCCGATGCGGCGCAGCACCTGGACGAGGAGCCAGGCCGAATCGCGGCAGGAGCCGCTCTTCAGGGTCAGGGTCTCGGCCGGCGTCTGGACGCCCGGCTCCATCCGGACGCCGTAGGCGACCTCGCGGCTGATCTGCGCGTTCAGCGCCACCAGGAACAGCACGGTGTTCGGCTCGGACGGCAGGCGCGCCAGGAAGCCGTCGATCTCAGGCCCCTGGGCGTCGTCGAGGACGCGGTAGGGCGCCAGCTCGGCGACGAGGTCGGGGGCGTAGGCGAACGGGCGGGCCTGCGCGTAGTCCTCGACGAAGAAGTCGAACGGGTTGATCACCGACATGTCGGCGGTGAGGTCGACCTCGATCTTCAGCTCGCTGGTCTTCTCCGGGAAGACCAGCCGGGCGAGCCAGTTCCCGTTCGGGTCCTGCTGCCAGTTCACGAAGTGGTTCTCCGGGGTCACCTTGAGGGTGTAGGAGGGGATCTTCGTGCGCGCATGCGGCGCCGGCCGCAGGCGAATCACCTGCGGCCCGAGCGCGATCGGCCGGTCGTAGGTGTAGTGCGTGACGTGGTGCAGGGCGGCTTTGATCGACACGGGCACTCTCGTCTGGGCGAAGCAGGTGGCGTCCGGATCGAATCCGGCGGTGCCCTCGTCTGCGCCTTATGCGGCAAAGGGGAGGGCGCAAGCAATTTCCATGCGGCGTCCGGCTCCGGGCGGCGCGCCGCGTCCTCCCCGTGCCGCGCCCCCCGGGAACTTTGCCGGGCAAGCCCGTTTGATGCGGCGAGGACGGTCCGCCCGGCGGCGGCCGCCGACGACTGCCGACGACGCCTTCGACGACAGGGTGCTTGCCCGCCTCGGGCGCCGGGACCCGCCATGAAGATCTTCCAGTGCCAAGCCTGCGACCAGCCGCTCACCTTCGAGAGCACGGCCTGCGACAGCTGCCAGCGGCGCCTCGGCTACGTCTGCGAGGTGCACGAGATCTCCGCGCTCGAGCCGTCGGTCCGCTCGGCCCATCCGGGCTCGGCCGAGGCGCAGACCTTCCACGCCTATGCGCGGCCCGGCCAGCGCTACCGCTTCTGCGCCAACGCCCGGCACGCGGCCTGCAACTGGCTCGTGCCGGACGACGCGCCCGAGACGTTCTGCGTCACCTGCCGCCACAACCGCGTCGTCCCCGACCTGACGCTCGCCTGGAACCTGACCCGCTGGCGTCAGGTCGAGGCGGCCAAGCACCGGCTGTTCTACTCGCTGCTGCGCCTCGACCTGCCGCTGGCCACCCGTGCGCAATACACCGACGGGCTCGCCTTCGACTTCCTGGTCGACCCGTCCGAGAGCTTCCTGATCGGGCCGCCGGTGCTCACGGGCCACCTCAACGGCCTGATCAGCATGAACATCGCCGAGGCCGACGACGTCGAGCGCGAGCGGCGCCGGATCCGCTTCGGCGAGCATTACCGCACCCTGCTCGGGCATTTCCGCCACGAGATCGGGCATTACTTCTGGTACCTGCTGGTCCAGAACAGCCCGCACCTGTGGACGTTCCGCGATCTGTTCGGCGACGAGAGCCTGAACTACGTCGGCGCCCTGCAGAACCACTACGCCCACGGCGCGCCGGGCGATTGGGAGGAATCCTTCGTCTCGGCCTACGCCACGAGCCACCCGTGGGAGGATTTCGCCGAGACCTGGGCGCATTACCTGCACATCGTCGACACGGTGGAGACCGCCTCGACCTTCGCGCTCCAATTGCGGCCGCAGCTGCGCCGGGGCGGCAGCGAGCCGGTGGTGATCGACTTCGATCCCTATCGCACGCCCGACCTCGACAAGCTGATCGCGGCGTGGCTGCCGCTCACCTACGCGGTGAACTCGCTGTCCCGCAGCATGGGGCAGCCCGACCTCTACCCGTTCCGCCTGACGCCCGCGGTGATCGCCAAGCTCGCCTTCGTGCACGAGCGCATCTACGCGGTGCGCGGCGACATGAGCGCCAAGGCCGGCGCGGAGGCGGGCGCCGACATCCTGCGCGCGGTGATCGCGGGGTTGCGCCAGAAGGTGGCGGTGCCGAACGCGTGAGCGCGCCCGGCCGCCCTACCAGAGGGTGGCGGCCGCGCGTGCCGGCCAGGCCTTGTCGTAGGGGCGGCCGCCGACCTCGCCCGCGCTCAGGGCGGCCAGGATCGTCCCCGGGCTCGGCAGCGTCCCCGCCTCGACGTGGCGGGCGGGATCCCACAGCTGCGCGCGGACGACGGCGCGGGCGCACTGGAAGTAGGCCTGCTCGACGGTGACCACGAGGGCGGTGCGCGGCGCCTGCCCGTCGACGGCGAAGCTTTCTAGAAGGGCCGGATCGGCCGAGACGACGGCCCGCCCGTTCACGCGGAAGGTCGTCCCCGAGCCGGGGATCAGGAACAGCAGGGCGACGCGCGGATCGCGCACCACGTTGCGCAGGCTGTCGATCCGGTTGTTGCCGCGGCGGTCGGGCAGCACCAGGGTGTGCGGGTCGACGACCCGGACGAAGCCCGGACCGTCGCCCCGCGGGCTGCAATCGGGCCCCTCCGGGCCGGCGGTGGCGAGGATCGCGAAGGGCGAGGCCGCGATCAGCGCGGCGTAGTGCGCGGTGATCCGCTCGCTCTCCTTCACCACGGAGGCCGGGGCGAGGTGGTCGCCGTAGATGGCCTCAAGCCCGGCGAGGTCCCGTACGATCATGCCCCTGCCCCCAAGCGCCCGATCCGATGGCGGTGCGTCACGCGCGGTGCGTGACGATCCCGCGAACGCCCGTCAGGCGGATTTCGCTGCGCGGCTCGCCGTGAACGCCGCGTGCTCGGCCAGCAGCTCGCCCGACAGCGCCTTGGCGATCAGCGCGCGGGTCTCCGCCACGCCGTAGAGCGTCACGAACGAGCCGAAGCGCGGGCCGCGGGCCTCGCCGAACAGCACGTTGTAGATCGTCGTGAACCACGCCTGCGACACGCCGGGCCGTCCGTCCGGGCTCTTGCCCTTGCCCGACAGGTCCGGGAAGTGCCGCCGCCCGACCTCGTAGACCACCGCCTGCAAGCCCTCCGGGTCGGTCGAGCCGTCGTGCTCGGAGAGCGACGCGGAGAGGTCGTCGAGGGCCGCGCGCTCCTCCGGGCTCGGCGCCCGGTAGCTCTTGGCCGGGCGCACGAAGTCGCGGAAGTAGGCCAGCGCGTGGCCGACGAGCCGGTCGAGGCCGGGATGGGTCTCGGGGCCGACGTCGGCGGCGTAGCGCCGGATGAAGCCCCAGAGCACGCCCGGCTCCTCGGCGTTGGCCACCGCCACGAGGTTGAGCAGCATCGCGAAGCTCACGCTGCCCTTGGACCCCCCTTGCGCGCCCTCCCCGATCCGCTCCGGCGCGGGCGGGTTGCCGGCATGGATGTGCCAGACGGGGTTGCCCAGGCGCAGCTTGGCGTCCTGCGCGGCGTAGCGCTCGGAGAAGCTCAGCACCTCGTCGACGTGCCGCGGGATCACGTCGAAGAACAGCCGCTTGGCCTCGCGCGGCTTGTTGTACATGAACAGGCTCAGGCTCTCCGGCGTGCCGTAGGCGAGCCAGTCGTCGATGGTCAGCCCGTTGCCCCTCGACTTGGAGATCTTCTGGCCCTTCTCGTCGAGGAACAGCTCGTAGTTGAAGCCTTCCGGCGGCTCGCCCCCGAGCGCGCGGGCGATCTGCCCGGAGAGCTTCACCGAGTCGATCAGGTCCTTGCCGGCCATCTCGTAGTCGATGCCCAGTGCCAACCAGCGCATCGCCCAGTCGGGCTTCCACTGCAGCTTGGCGTGGCCGCCGGTGATCGGGGTCTCGTAGGCCTCGCCGGTCTTCGGGTCGCGCCAGGCGAGCGTTCCCCGGTCCGCGTGCACCGCATCGACCACCACCTGCATCACCTCCCCGGTCACCGGGTGCAGCGGCAGGAACGGGGAATACGAGGCCGAGCGCTCGGCGCGCAGCGACGGCAGCATGATCGCCATCACCGCGTCGTAGCGCTCCGCGACCCGCATCAGGGCCGCGTCGAACACGCCGGAGCGGTAGCAGTCGGTGGCCGAGCGGAACTCGTAGTCGAAGCCGAAGGCGTCGAGGAAGCGGCGCAGCTCTGCGTTGTTGTGCGCGCCGAAGCTGTCATGCGTGCCGAACGGATCGGGCACCCGGGTCAGCGGCTGGTTGAGGTGCTGGGCCAGCATCGCGCGCTCGGGCACGTTGTCGGGCACCTTGCGCAGGCCGTCCATGTCGTCGGAGAACGCGATCAGCCGCGTCGGCACGGCGTCCTTCGTCAGCACCCGGAAGGCGTGGCGCACCATCGAGGTCCGCGCCACCTCGCCGAAGGTGCCGATATGCGGCAGCCCCGACGGCCCGTAGCCGGTCTCGAACAGCACCTCCGGCTTCGGCCGGCGCTCCAGCCGGGCCACGAGCTTGCGCGCCTCCTCGAACGGCCAGGCGGCGGCGGTGGCGGCGGCCTCGATCAGGTCGGGGTCGAGGTGGAGGGGCGCGGACATGGGCTGGGACGCTGGACTGTGACACGGGATCTTCGCGGGTGCGGCACCCTAATGAGGTTTGCCGCGATGCGAAATCGACTTTTACGGCCGCTCGGCCGGGTCGTCGGCCCCCGATCCCGTCGGCCGGTTCTCCAACGTCCTGACGGCCTCGACGAGTTTCGGGAAGGTTGCTTGCATCAGCGCCCGGTTCTGCTCCGTCCGGCCGGCGTCGTGGTCGAACCCGTGATTGTGCCGCACGCGGTGCCGAAAGCCCTTCAGCTCCATCAGCGAAACGTAGAGCTCGTCGTCGAGCACGGCCGGACGCAGGCCCGGTATCTGCGCCCGCATCTAATCGAGCAGGTCCTGGTGCGAGGTGTCGCCGGTCGGTGCGGCCCCGTCGACGTCCTTGGCGATGCCGAGCAGCACGTCCTCGATGCCGTTGTCAGCGTTGTGAAGGGCGGCCGCGATCGCCGTGAGCCGCCCCCACGTCGTCCGCTGCTCCGGCGGGAGGGCGTCGTATCCGGCGAGGAACGCGTCGAGGTTCGCCAGCTCGCGGCCCGCGCGGTCGAGCTTCGGACCAGGCTTGGCGAAGGCGGGCAGTCGCGACGCGATCACGGGACCGCCTTCTCGAATGCCTCCCGCTGCGACGGCGTGAGATCGCAGGCATAGATCAGGTCGTTTGGGATGCCGGTGCCGCGCATCACCGCAGCCACCGCCCGCTCGACGGCGGCGCGTTCGGCCGGATCGATCGGCCCGCGCACCAGGAGGTCGATGTCGGAATACAGCCGGAAACGCCCGGTCGCCAGCGAGCCGATGAGGCTGATCGCGCGACCCTGCGCCTCGACGTCGGACACGATCCGTGCCGCGAGGCCTCGCGCCGTCCGGTGACGGTCCGCGACGCGCGCGGCGAGGATGCGCTCGAACGGGCTCGGAGCCGTCATGGCCGCCGCACGCCGTTTGCGGGATCGCCCCTTCGCAGGACCGCGCCGAGGATACCCGCAGGAACGCCTGCGGAAAAGGAGACGCGTCGGTCCCGGACGCAATGCGGATCAGAACGGGCTGACGGGGAAGAACCGCAGGTACAGCTCGGTGTACTTCCCGTCGTCCCACACCCGCTGCAGCGCGTCGTCCAGCGCGCGCGACAGGGCCGCGTCCTCGGGCCGGGTGATCAGGCCGATGCCCTCGCCGAAGTAGCGGTTCTCAAGGTAGTCGCCGCCGACGAGCGCGCAGCAATTGCCCGCCTCCAGGCCGCCGACCCAGAGGGCGAGGCCGAGCCCGTCGGCGAAGACGTAGTCGGCCTCGCCCCGCTTCACCGCGCCTTCCGCCGCGGCGAGGTCGGAAAACGGCTTCGCCTCGGCCTTGGGAAAGAACGCCTGGAGGTAGGCGGCGTGGGCGCTGCCGCCGACCACCGCCACCGACTTGCCCGCCAGCGCGCTCGCCGAGGGAGCCGGCAGGCCGCGGTCGACGCGGGCGGCGAAGCGCGCCGGCCACCGGAAATACGGGCGCGTCGCGGAGAACGTCGCCCGCAGCGTCGGCGTCAGCGGGATCGCGGCGGCGACGACGTCGCCCTGCTTGTCCGTCAGGCCGTCGAGGAGGGTGTCGAAGCGCCGGGCCTGCACGGTGCAGGTGATCGACAGCTTCTCGCAGACGGCGCGGGCCAGCTCCACCACGAAGCCCGTCGGGTTTCCGTCGGGGCCTGCGAAGTGCAGCGGCGGGAACTCGTCGTCGGTCAGGAAGCGCACGGCCCGGCCGGTCTGCGGCGCCTCGACCCGCTCGCCGCGGCTGCGCGGGTTCCAGAAGTTGGGCACCGTCACGGCGGCGGGCGCGGGGCTGCCGGCGGCGGGCTGGCCGGCACGCACCTGACCGGCACGATCCTGACCGGCACGATCCTGGGCGCCCGCCTGCAGCATCGTCGCGACGCAGAGGCCAACGGCTAAGAGAATAGTCTTGATCGAGGACATCGTGCTTGCGCCGGGGCCGGGCGCACCTATGATCGCGGGGCGCCGACGGCGCGATGGGGAGGGGGTCCGGCTCACGCCCCCGTCTTAGCACGTCCCGGAGCCGACGGCAGCCGGCCCCGTGTCGTTCCTCCGTTTCCTGGGCCCGCCCCTCGGCGCACCGGGCCTGCCGCCGGAGATCGCGTTCCTGGCGGCCGAAGGCGTCGACGCGGCCTTGCTCCGCCGGGCCGCGGCGCTGGCCGAGGCGAGCGGCACCGATGCGGCGACCGCGCTGCTGCGGGCCGGGCTGATGGACGAGGAGCCGTATTACCGGGCTCTTGGATGATGCAAAACAACGACTTAGGTAGGAAATTAGCGGCAATAGCGGCATCATTTAAAGGCAGTCCGTCGTTGGTTCTACGTGTGCGGCATCCTGTCGCGACCATCATGGTGCCGACCCTTTCGAACGCTGAGCATGGAGACAGCGAACGACCTACGCCGTTGCAGCGATTGATCGCCCAATTGGCCCCATGTGAATCACGAACCGTTCCGAACATGCTTGACCTATCGAGCAAGGCTTTCTCACGCTCGTTCAAGCGGCAGCGTCCGGTCCTCTGTTCTACGACCCCAAGCGGCGCGGGAAAGTTTAAAAGACGCTTCCGGGTGAAATACAGAAATTTGACATTAGGAAGTGACTGCGAGAGACCGTTCAACTTGGTCCGTGCGTTGATCCGAACCGGGCTGGCGACACACGTGAAAGACCTATACCTCAACTGCTGGAATAGGATAATGCCTGGAGGATGCGCTCACCGTCCATCGGTTCGCGTCGGTAGGGAGACGATACGTAACCCCACGATTGAGCATGTTATCATTGTATAAGCTGACTTTCTTCAGATATTTTATCTGCAATTGAAGTAATTATTAAACACGATCGAAAATTCGGTTTATTCAAGATTTTATAAATGCCGCTATGATTCGCATATCATTGAAGACGGCGTTTTGAACACCAACCGGTTCCAGATTTCTGATAAGCTCCTCAGTCAAACGTATATCTAGCTCGTTTGCCGAACGAGACGTCAGTTGAAATCTCGTTCCACCGAAAAAACTGCGGTGTTCGCGCTGGATATGAAGTCTGGCTTTTAGACTGCAAGCAAGGTCAACCAAATCGTATACACTGAATATGTGCTTGTCACCATGGCCATACTTACGCAAATAATTCACATCGTTTGCATGACTAAGCCTGTCCGCAAGATTGTTAACAAGTTTCTTCAAGGTGTTTAAATACAGCTCCGAAAATTTCTCGGGAGCGTAAATGTTATGCAATTGCATCGAGCGTACAAGCATGCATAGAAGGGCATATCCATCCGCTGAGGGCTCGGCAATTATCAGTACGCCCGGAGTCCTCAATCGATCGAACAGGTTCGCAATAGCAGTTCGATAATCGGCAACATGATGGAAAACAGAATGAGATTGTATAATATTGAAATAATTGAACTCAAATGAAAGTCGATCGTTCGGGTCTAATAGCGCAGCGCATGTCTCTGATCTTGACCATTTACTAAGGTTGTTAGACATTTCATCGATCAAGATTGGAAAAATGTCGGTGGCTACATAGGAAAGCGGTGTAAACGTACTCAATGTTCCATACGCTAGTGCACCAAGTCCAGCACCAATTTCAAGGATACGAGCATCAGACTGATTAATGCCGGCCATCTTTATAATTGGCATATAATTATCCGAAAAGAACTTTATAATATGAGGACTTTCTGGCGAATTAATCTGACCATCAAATTCGGGCGAAGCTGACGTCGCCTCTGTTGCAGAAAGATATAAGCGTCCGTCGCGATCTCGGAACGACCCATTTTGCTCAAAAATATAGGGCATGGTTACCTCGAAACTAACCTTGTATCAAACAATGGCCGTACCGCAGTCCATCTAATATGCTCTAGGCTTATAGCTCATCATTTCTTTCACGCAAGATATTCCGCCTCGCACAAACATCCTTCAATATCATTCCCGAAAATTCTGAGGGCTCTAAGAGCATTTTTGTTTATATCAGTTCGAAGCACAAGACCAAGTAAACTTTTCGTGTCGATTGATGTAAGCAATTTTGACGTGGCGATACGAGCCGAAAATCCAAAACTTCGATCCGAGTCGATTTGAAAAGCACTGTTTATATCTGGTCGATGCGTCCGATTTACAATAGCCTCAACAACGGCGCTGCCGACCATGACTGTGACATTATCTAAAGAGCTATTTGTTGAAGTATCTAAAGACCACCCGCGGAACTCAATAAAATCTTCTTCAATATGAATCATATCTAAGCAGAGTCGAATATTTCTCCGGGTTTTGTATCCAATAAAATCACCCTCTGTGGTTCTATAGCAATTGAAATCATTTGCGATTAAGGCTGAGGGCGTGAGACAATTGAGCTCCCATACAAAAAAGCCACGATTTGATACAGTCTCAACGAACTGATGATGGTACTCAGGGGGAATAAAGCCCTCCCAAACAACGTCTTTCCCCGGTGAGCAATCTACGGCAAGCGCAAAACTTATGAAGTCTTCCAATTTATTATATGAGAATATATAATTCATTATGTTATTAGTTTCGAATGATGTTGCAAGTCCATATTCTCTAATAGTTTGAGCGATCCCATCGGTTTCTTGAAATTGATTATTGCGAATTTTGTGAAGTATCAAATCAACAGCAATTACATTAATATGATCCGAAGAATTAATGCCATTGAAGAAAGCATTGACAAATACCGACTTGCCCGTATGAGACGCCGATGACAAGACCGCCATACAGGGCTTACGCTTCCGTATGTGAAGCACTTTTCGGGAAACGGGATCGCCAGCTTGCTTCACGCTGTCCCCAACAAGTCTGATTACAAAACCAGGCAACGCGCCTTCTATGTAATCTAAACTATAATACTCCCTTACATCACCCGCAGAACGAGTAATTTTGTTGACATTTGGTGACCCATGCGGAAACAATCCGAGTTCTAAGATGAGCAACCCGTCTTCTTTTAATCTATCAAGCATCGACTTGATGGTAGAAATTTGATTGTCAGCATAATGGATCGCCGATGAAAATAATATCACGTCGAACTTGTCGCTATCAAGATCATTCCAAGACATACATCTGAAGTCGATATTGGGATAACGGTGTTTCGCGCGTGTGATAACGTCTTGATCAATATCGATGCCAATGATCTTTGTAGCTTCTGCTATCTCGGCCGCTTTACAGAAAAAGCCTTCATTACAACCTACATCTAAAAAAGATTTGTCTTTGAGATTTGGAACGCCAAGCAATAATAATTTTGCGAAAGAGTTCGATGCTCCTCGCACATCTCCAAATGTTTGATACTGCTCAGACATGATTGATGTTTCCAAAGTTAATCCACAGAAAACGCTGCGGCGCCTCGTCCTCTGCGCGGTGCAAAGCCTCAGCCCGGTCGCGACGCGGGCGCACTCACCTGGAACCAGATCCTAGCCCGCCCATCATAGCGCCCGACTGCCGCCGGAGCCGGACGAGGCAACCACGCCGGACGGCGACGCCGAGCGGTTATCGCCCCACGGCTAGACCGCCTCTATCCGCCCGGGCGTGACTGAGCTTCCCTCGCCCTATCTCGCCCCAAACAACCTCGTGCCGCACCAAGCCCAGGCGACGACGACGGCTACCGTCTTCCTCGCCTTCAAGCTGATGGAGGAGAGCGAACTCTACTACAACCCCTAGATCAGCTAGGGCTTCGGGTTGTCGTGCGCACTGGGCGTCGCCGGCTTCGTCAACGGAGAGGCGCAGAAGGTCGAGGCGCCTTTCTCCAAGCTGCGCTCGAACGGCTACTGCCCGCGCCAAACCTTCGGCCTTGGCAACGAGACGGAGGACGTGGCGGACGGCATGAAGCAAGTCGCGCTCCGGCGCAACGTCGAGGGCGACCAGATTCCTGCAAATACACCGCCGCGTAGCGTTAGACATTCACATCATCAATTTCTTCAGAGGACTCGATGATTCCAGGACTTAGCTGATAATACTCGTCTAATATGTTTGCATACATAGCCGATTTTACGCCTTCCCGGTTTTGCCACAGCGGGTTGAGTGACGCATTGTTGAGTGTATTCGCCAATTTATTCGGAGATGTGATAAAGTATTTTGGCAGCACAATCCCCCATCCGATTTTCTCTACACGTTCGGCCATCGCACCAAGATTGAACACAATGGGTGGAACACCCGCACGGAGCGCTATATCGAGGGTGTAGCTATAAGTTTCTGGACAAATAGAGGGTAGCCATGCTGCATGAGGACGAATCTTCTGGATGAGGTCTATTGCTTCGTCTTCATCAGTATAACTTCCATGTAGTTTTACGTTTAAAGATTCGAGCTTTGCATCAATATCTGAATAGCCTACTATGTGAAATTCGAGGTTCAGTGCGGCGTCTTTCACATGTGATGCAACAGCCGCCACCAAATCGGAACCTTTATGCGGGCCAATTGCTCCAATTATTACAATACGACGGTAGCGGTCTTCATTCGGATAGGATATGAAATTGGAAGTTTTCAGCTTTCTTGGATGCGGCCTATGGTGATAAGTAATCAAAGGGAACGCTTTATTCAATCGTTCTCCAGCAAAAATAGATGGTGCAATCAAATTACACTTGGATAATATATCCGAAAACAAATTGTAGCGGTGAATTTTATCCGCCATCGACCAAACATGCTTGTCCGCCCAGTTGCACTGATCGCAGGGAATATTACTATTATTATTACAGAATTGCCCATCCTCGCGGACAAAATTATACCTCAAGCATATGGAGCCGAAGTCGTGAACGGTAAAATATATAGGACAATCGAGCATTGATATGAGAAGGTCAAATCTATCTAGGTCGGCATTACTCATCCGGCCTAAAGAATGAATGTGGAATAGTTTAGGTGAGAGGGTATCGAAAAATTCAGCAGCAAAATCGTCGTACATATCAAATGATACATCTTCGCGCACGTACGGCTGTGGCGTGTTAAGCAGATATATTTTGAGTCGGGACTCTCGTCGAGGGTCTAGCTCGACAGAGATAACATTCAATTTCGACTCGTTGAAAATTTCAACTAGCTCATCAAGGTGTGTTTTAATACCGCCGTCTGCCTTCGAATGAAATAAAACAATATATTGATCGCCAGCAGCATTCACAAGTCTATGTGCATCCAATCGGCGACGAGCATTTCGAGCTGGATCTGCCTTCACCCATCTAGCTAGTTCATAATCGTAGTTTGGATGCTTGCAGTTCAGCTTTTGTGAACCTTCAGACATGAGCCCGGCAGTGAAGTTCCCAAATGAAACTTGACCTTTATGGTACACAAAAACATCCAGAGCGTGCAGATTCGTCATTCCGACCTGTTTCACTCTCATACAGAAGTCATTCTCTTCGCCATAACCCTTACCAAAGGACTCAACATCAAAATCGCCAACCTTCTTGAGCGCATTTGCAGTTATATACATGCAAAAACCAACGCCCGTTAGTACCTCTACGCTGTTTTGCCAGTTAGCTGAGCGTGTGAGACTGTCGAGTTCATGACTTGATAGTTCAATAGCCAAAACGTTGTTTTGTGTAGGATCCGGGTAGCTGAACACCGTAGCATTGTTGGAAAATGGCGTAACAGTCCCGACATTGTTTTGCTTCAACGTATGATAGCGCAGCCTATCGAGCCAATCACCGTAGACTACGGTATCAGAATTTATGATAACGACGTCTCTTCCGGAAGAGATGGAAAACCCTTTGTTTACCGTGCTAACGAATCCTTCATTTGATTCGTTTTCAACAAGAGAGAATTGGCATTTGATAGATAGTGATCGCAGATCATCGATCAATGTTAAATCTGGACTGTTATCTTGTATGACGATTAGATGATACTTAGTCTTTTGTTGCGCGCATAAAATTGAATAGATCGCATCCAATGTTTCGTTGTAGCCTTGATAAACAGGCATTATGACCACGACATCAGCTTCATTCATTCCCGTGCACGTATGCGATGCCCATTTCCGCGAGCCCGCTTTGATTCCTCCGGTCCAAAGCTCGTCCCCAATCGGATTTTGACGTCGCTTTTCGTCTCTACCCCACTTCAAGTAATGATAGAACGGGTTATGTAGTGAACTTGCTACATCTGGGTTGCTTGCAAGATAATAACTCGTCCAAAAGAACGCGTTGGGGTTTCGTGACTCTTTCCAGCCATCGATTATATAGTGGTTCAAAGGATTAACTTTAGACATTCGCACATCAGCATTACTATCGAGATACAATGAGGCATCAAAATGTTCGGCCACCAATCTACGAATTTCATGATTTTCAGTACTATTGCTTTGTGCGAATACCGCTACATCGTATGATTCCGGCGGCATGATTTCGTTGCCCTTGGCATCGAATAGTCCAGTCGTTGCAAGGAAGTGAAAATATGGGTCTGTAGACGATGTTTTCAGAAACGAATGAGCCGATAAGTACTCGGCAGTATCAAAATCAGCGCGAGGTTTAACTTTAATTCCGTCTCTTTGGCCGTAAAAATAGTCAGATGCTACATCCCCGCCTCCAAAATAGTTATTTTGTATAAAAAAATCAGCGTCAATGTGCCTGCGGATCACTTCTAACTGAAATGCATCATATGTCCGCCCGTTGATAGGCGCGCAGTCCAATTGCTTCTTCTCGCCATACAATACATAATGTATCAATGGGTTTTCTTCTCTAGCTATAGAATGCTTTATTCTATAAAATAGAGTATTGAAATTTTTGTTTGGATTTCTACCTTCGCGCCACCCATGTTTCATATAATGAGTGGAAGCATCCATATCTTTTTGCGTTGCCACATCAGGATACTCAATAAGATAAAACCTCTCGTCAACAAGCTTTTTTGCCTTTTTCTCCAACCTATTCCTTGTTAAGCGTCTAATTTTATTAAGCATCATGCTCGCAACAGTTGCTAGGATTTGGTTGGTAGTGAGTAACAGTGTTTCATTGGGTGGTCAACCCTAAGTTGAGGTTTGACTCAGTTACGCGATTTTGTGAAGCAGAGTATCAGTTTTTTAGTCAGATGGCAGGGACTGATACTACTAGAAAACTTGGGATTCAGTTGTGAATGGTATCGCAACGATGGTCCGGCAAGATCAATTGCTTCGAACTGTACTTCGATATGTGACGGCGTGATAGATCTTTTACTTTTTGGTGCATTTCCGCAGGATGAATTCTTATGGCTTTGAGAGTGTCTGAGCCGGGAGCTACATTAGGGTTCACCGTGGATTGACGTAACAGACACTCGCCTAAATGCGTAACATCAGGCTTGCCAACCACCTGATGTTACGCCATTATCATAAGGTCTAGAACCTAAGGTGACACATGGCGAGGATCGGGTACGCTAGGTGCAGTGCAGAGGATCAAAGCCTCGACATCCAGATTGCACGGTTGAAGGCAGAAGGATGTCAGCCGATCCGAGCCGAGAAAATGTCTGGTGCCTCGCGTGATGGACGGACGGAACTTGCCGCGATCCTCGATTTCATCCGCGAAGACGACGAGTTAATCGTGCTCCGGGCAGACAGACTCGGCCGCGCTACCCGTGACGTGCTCAACATCGTCCACGAGCTTGATCAGCGCGGCGCTTTCCTTACCGTCCTCGACCCTCATGTCTCTACCAGAGGCGAAAGCGGGCGGATCGTGCTGACCGTTCTCGGGATGGTGAGCCAGATGGAACGCCGGTTCATCCTTGAACGTCAACGCGAAGGTATCGAGGCAGTGAAGGCGAAGGGCCTCTACACCGGAGGCAAACGACGGCTGGATCGTGACAAGGTTCTGGCCATGAAGGCAGCTGGCACCGGTCCGGCGGCGATTGCAAGGGCGCTTGGCTGCTCCCGTATGCAGGTCTATCGGATCATAGAATCGGGGAACGCGCCCAACGCTGTGTAGGCGTCAGCGTTAGGGAATCGCCAAGGCCAAGGCCGAGGGAGCGTTCAAAGGCCGTAAGCCTTCAATCGACGCTACTAAAGTTCGTGAGCTTGCAGCATCTGGTCTTAAAGTAACTGCCATCGCCCGCGCCCTGAACGTTTCACGAGCTTCCGTTTACAGACTTTTAGGACCAGATGAAAGGTCTTAGTTGTTCTACGCTCACGTTCAACGGTTTATTGCTATCATTTCTCGACTATCATAGTGCCGACCTTCCTCTACAGTTCGAGAAATCATCTCGAATTTCGTTCAAAACTCACCGGTCGATGACTGTCGCTATTGGCACGGTTCAATAATTAATATTGGAATCTATGGTCGGCGTTACCAGAGCGAGAACTCGGTTCCGTAGTCAGTCGCCTTTAGCCGTTCGCAGCGACCAGCTTGCGTTTCACAATCTGTGGCCGGCTTGATCGTAAGATTACCCTTCGAGTTTATTTCGAAGCGCAGCCTGACTGGCAAATCGTCATCCTTTGTGTAGGCAAGTCTAACTTCAAACCGAACAAAGTCATACTTGGTTCGATCTGCGTAAACGATGAGGTCTCGTGAGACAGCCTCGCCGGGGTTCAGGTCCGAGGATTCGGCGTTATCGTCCCCCGCACCGGCGAACAGCCTGCCCTGGTACAGGATTTCTGTTCCTGGTTCATCAAGGGTGTAGTCGCGGGCCCCTGCAACTTGGTTCGAATGCCCACGTTCGCTGTAAGTCATGTCGATTGGGCTATCCTTGAATTGTGCGCGGATGCCAATGACGTTGTAAACTAGTCCTAGAACCCGTACGCCCGTCTGTCCCACGTTTTTCCGCGTCACCGTAGAGCGGATTGCAATGCGGTTGTTTCGCTCTCCAGCCTTTTCCAAGTGTGTTGTGACCGAGACTGCGGGCGGCTCTAGACTTGGCTTGATGCGGGCTTCGTAGATGAAGGTGTAGACACCCCAGGCGCCCGCGCCAATAATAGCTAAGGTCTGGACGAATGTATTGATACGTTCCGCACTTATTCTATGTGCGGTGGTCGGTGGCTTGGGTTCTGCTTCGGACATGTTACTCGCGATAGCCTGACCTCTCTGCTTCCTGCCGCGCGGTACTGAGAACGCGAGCCCTTGCAAGCTGCTCAGTGATGGCACTCCACAGCCGGATGAGGGTTAGCAGATCGCGGCCATCTTGGCTCAGATCGCTGACGCCATCATTCGGGCAGTTCTGCCTTAGGACATCCTGAGGAAGGCGCCTGAAAAAGCGCGACCCCGGTGTGTCAGGGGGAGGACAATCTGTCATCGCGCGACTAAAGCGCACATTCAACCTGACCGTATCGTCATTTGCTAACTTTAGTGGATTAAGGTGGTATCATGTATTCAAATCACGTGGCGATATCAGCCCACGGATCAACAGCCATCAAAGATTGGCGCATTCGCTCCGTAAGGCCGGACCGTTCCGCTCACATTCCTCGGTAGCGTCCGCCTTGGTCACCTGCCCTGTCATCGTCGCGTTTGGCGTGTCGGCACCCGTCAGGCTCGTGATCATGGCGCTGTAGCCGTGGGAGGACAGATTGAATGATCCGGTCTCGAAGGATGACGCCGTAGCCGCTCCTTGGGCCTTCGGAGCCTCCCGGTCACCATCACACCGAACATAGGTGGTCGGTGGCGCTTTCCCTTCTCTCCACGTGATCCGATCCGGGGAGGCGACTTCGACCGTCACTTTCGACTTCGACCGTTCGCCCTCGGAGAGGCAGGCGTTCTGAAACTCGATGCGCGATCCTGCCGACCTAATGGTAGATGCCCGGCAATCAGACTCCGGACCACCATTCTTCCCCGCGGCGGTGACCTTCAACCGATCATCGAAGTCGGAAGGCTTCAGCTTGCACGCCTCCTTATCGAGCGCCCAGACACCCGCGATGGCACTAAGGTCATCAGCCAACGCTTCAACTACTAATGTCGCGAGAGTGCAGACAGATGCCGCAGCTACGATGATGGGGATTCGCAGAGACATCGTATCACTCTCTTACTATCGTAGTGCCGGCTTCGAACAGGACAGCCTCACCTATCAGCTTCGCTTCACACGGGATATGGCACGCGGCTGTTCGACCACCTGTTTCACCTGATGATACTCCACGGGCGACGCTCGGACAGTCCTTGCAGCCTGGGGACGATACGACGGTTCCTCAGTGTAGCTTACGTGGTGAATGTGATGAACCTCGCGCTCTTCGGTAACCGTATCATTGACGGCTTCCGCCACGCGCTTGCTATGGATGAGTAAAATCAACTCAACTATCTTCTGCCAGCCAGCGTAGAGTAAGCCAACAAGGAATACAACACTCAAACCAACCAACGTGTAATGGAACAGTTCGAACCAGCCGACCATGGGCGACTCCTATGTGAAACTACGTTTATGATGGTCAGATTAGTCGCGTTCCCATTCAACTCGATAGGTCGTTCCTAGAACCGATCCTATCTTGGCACCTTTGCCAGTTGCCGATCCGATGAATCGTTCCTGTCCGAAGATGCTTCCCCTCTTTCCGAATTTGACGTAATAGTCGTTCCCTCGCTTACTGATGCTCTTGACTACCACATCATCATCATCGGTTGTGACGAACGGCTGGTAGGTCTTTCCCTGCGGCTTGCCACCGAACGCCATCGCATACCCTCTGCAAAGCCGGAACCATATTCCGTCTATTGCGAATTAGCGGAATATGATTTAGTTTTCAACGCCTGGGGACCGGTGACACTGCCGGTCATGCAGGGGTTGTTGAACGTATCGATCGGCAAGAGGGTGAAGACGGCTCGTGAACAGGCCGGACTCAGTCAGGAGAGGCTTGCCGAAATCGTGGGCAAGACGAAGGATACCATCAGTAACATCGAGCGTGGGCGAAACATGCCAACCCTCGAAACGATGCAGAAGATATGCGATGGTATCAATGTCCCCATCGTCTACCTCTTCGATGACTTTAGCAACGATCGAGTAAAAATAGAACTCAAAGCCAAGCTCGACTATGCGTTCCGTCAACTAAGCGAGGCGGATGCAAGAGCGGTTGTCGCAATGATCGAAGCCTTCGTCACAAGCCGATCACCTGACTGACGCCCTTGGTCTCCACGACTGAGGCCGGCAGCTACCAAGGCCGTAGGCACCCGTGAACCGTTCGCCTTGGGTTCCCCAGCCAGATTATGCAGATGCCTCTGCGGGACGCCGTGTGTCATTGCTCGGGTATCTCCGGATCGGTGGTGGACTACCCGTAGCCGCTGCAATCAGATTGAGACTGTGACGAAGCGTTTGATCAAGGGGGAGACCACGATGACGAAAGCAGCCTTTACCCCTCATGCCATCATCGTCTGTGAGCGAAGCGTACCAACCTCCCCGACCTTTGCGGCCATCCTGGGGATCGACAACCTTCTCAAACTGAGCCTCGACCCGAGCCGGGGCGAGCATACCTACCTGCAACAGGCCCTCGATGGGTTGCAAAATCGTCTGGCGAGGTATGAGACTGATAGTTTTAAGGGAAAGATTCCTTATTTCGATCGTCCCATCGGCGTAACTGTCCACTACCGACCTGATCATATTGTTCGTCATGATTTAGACGGCAATATTTCGGAGGGTAATGGACCGTTCAGCCGCATTGGACGCGGACATCTTAGTTTGGCGTGAAACAGTATTGTCATCGATCGAATGCGCCCAAGCAGGTTTAAAACCGGCGGCTAAACGCCGCCGGGCGATCAATCAGTTCACGTAACTAAATCCAAAATGCGCGTTAACCGACGCTTTGAACTCACTCCGTTCGTCTTCTTCGTAACCTTCACTGTGAATAAACAGTGATACTACATCGATTAAATAGTGATGGATTAGACCTTTATCTTCGTCGTCTACGGCGGTAGAATTGGAGATTTGGGATAACATTTCGAAAACACGCAATGCACCAAGATAGTTAAATGAATCAACCATATCGTCTGCTTCATTTAGCACACCAAGCAGCACGTGAACATCCCTGAACATTTTCTGATGCTCTACAGGGACACGGCCCCAGGTTTCAACTGGCATCAGATCATCAATGATACCTTGCAGAACACACCGCAAAACGAACGTCTCTTGAGAGTTGGAACGGTAGTCAACGTTTGCATAAGTTTTAGACATGATAGTTCCTTTTTAAGCTCGGGCAACAACCCATAAGCGGTAAGAGTAGATAAATGAAGCAGATCGTATCGATCTACATGGAATCAATCAGACGCTCGAGACTTGCCTTGCCTCTCGTTGATCGATAAGGCAATCTACAGAATTCAGGGTAACGAATGAATAGGCATCGAACGTTCAATTAATACCCTGAATACGCATTAGGCGCGCCTTGTCCTTCATTCGATCAGTCGGTGAACGACTAGACTGTGCGGCTTGGGTCAGCGTGACATCGCGCGAGATATCATCAACTCCGGCCCTGATAAGCGTGCAGTTCAGCTTCCTCAGCGCCTTGAAGCTAGTCCGTGGCTCGACCGTAGCGTCTCTGAACGTCGCCAAAGCCTCCTCACAGACCGAGGCATGATCCGCTACGATAGTCGCCAACGACGCTTCGACGGTGCCTGTCCCATCATCCTTGTCGAACCGCGTTGGGCTGAGGTTCGCGCACCACTGATCAACGTCGATGGGGGAACGGCCCTTCTCATAGTGGACAAAGAACCCATCACCGTTCCCGGGCTTACAGGGCAGATAGAACAGATCGGTCAGGTACGGCTTACGATCAATTCCATGCACCTTGGCCCGCGATCCAGATGTACCCTTACGGATATCCTGGTATCCCGCACCCTCAATCACATGCGCAATCTGGTTGTATAGAGCAGTGTATGCATTCGGTGCCATGACCTTATCGGTGAGAAAGATAACACGATATCTGGATAATTCTCTTGTATGGCTATAGGAGCTGTAAACAACGATTTCTTCTCTCGGGAACAGCTTACTTATCTGCTTATGAGTCAGATTGCCGTTCTCGATATCCAGGTAAACATGTCGTCCGCAGAAAGCTTCCTTCGCTGACCGCTTCTGTTGAGATTGATCGCTGGGAACGAATAAGGCCGGACTGATGAGGCAATTAGTGTCCTTCGATGAAAATTCGTTAATCGAGAATCTTCTCATACTTGCAACAAACTCTTTATTTGAGCATATGAGAGCAGTTGAATTTCCATCCATCTTTTGTGCAATGATGGAGCCTTGAAGGGATGTCACAGGACTACTACTATTAAACGAAGAACCGTGACATTCGTTGATGAAGAAATTTTCTTGTTTGGACTCAACTGCCTGCATCAATCCGCCCATGATTTCATTTTGTGTATCGGCTAGTCGGGCACGTTGAGCCCGTTTCCTCTCGGTAGCAGACGTATAGGTCCTGTCTTTCCTCACTCGAACAGGAGACCTACTATCAATACCGAGAGGTCGAACAGTAGATCCTGGAAACTGTAGTTGCTGCCACGCAGCATTCTGCCGGTCAGGCAGAATTATGACCTTTCGTGCATTGCTATCTCGATTGCGCACAGATGTCCGACAATACGTCTGAGACCCTGTTTCATAAAGCTCGGGCGATCCGTCTGACGAGGATCATGGCTGCGGCGAGGACGAAGAAGGCGAGCGCAGAGGACGGGGTAGCCTCGTGGTCGCGAGCCAACCTGCGGCAGCGGGCGATCCAGCCGAAGCTCC
>NZ_JAKSXU010000205.1:0-664 GCF_022829325.1 Methylobacterium sp. J-092
CGACCTTCCACCACCCGAGACATAGGTCATCAAACTACCCTCTACGCCAGTGATCCCCACGCCCATGGTCACGAAACCCACAGCGCCGGTCGTGACACCCTTGGCTCCGGACACCCTCGTCTTCTTTTTTTCTGGTGACACCTACACCGGCATTTCCCACAGGCCGTACACTCTTTCCCTACACCACGCCCTTCCGATACTCACCACCAGCGCGTCGCATGCGGCAGGCCAGACGCAGGACATCACCCTCACGGGAGCGTTCGGTACGGGTGCGCACGACATCGCGGTGCAGTTCCTCGACGACGTCTACGGCGGCAGCGCGACGGCCGACCGCAACCTCTACGTCCATCAGGTCAGCCTCAACGGGCACACCCTGGCGGGCGACGCCGCCGACAACCATGCCGGCTACAACAGCGGCGGGGTCGCCCAAATGTTTCACAACGGCCACGCGGACTTTCTTTTTTTACAGGCTACTGAACGAAGGGGGCGCGGTGGGCGGGAGGGGGGAATTGGATGGGCCCGCAGCTGAAGGGGCCTGTCGGAAGCCGTACCGGTAAGGCCCAGGCGGAGGCTTGGTGTGGTTGCGGCAAGCTCCCAGCTGCTTCTTAATGAGGGGAAGGTAGAGATCGGCAGAGCAACCGGCTGAACTCCAGGTACAGTACTC
>NZ_JAKSXU010000207.1:0-7865 GCF_022829325.1 Methylobacterium sp. J-092
CACCCCTTGGGCTAGCTGGCTGGGACCGTCCGACCCTCACGACACCCAATGTGCTAGACGCGCTTGTCCTGATCGACCAGTCCGGCGGCCTTCAGAAGCGCGCTGATCTAGCGGTAGCCATAGCGTCCGTACTTGTCAGCCAAAGCCACGAGATCGACCGTCAGCGCCTCTTCATCATCGCCGCCCCGCGGTACCTTGCGCTGCGTCGAGCGATGCTGTCCGAGCGCCATGCAGTCACGGCGCTCGGAGACGGTCATCGTCCGCATGATGTGCTCGACACAGGCGCGTCGGCGCGCGGGGCTCGAGACGTCTTCCCCGGGACGCCTCCTGCAGGATCAGCTTGTCCAGCGTCAAATCGGCGATGGCTTTTCGAAGCCGAGCATTCTCAGTTTCAAGACTCTTCATCCGTCGAACCTGCTCTGATTTCAGTCCGCTAAGCCGACGCCTGAGAACGCCGGATGTATTTTTCATTCGTCGCGGGCAAGCGCCCCTACAAAGTGGCGCTGCATTCGAGTGAAGGCTAAGAGGTGCTCACCCTAATTCGATGCTGGCCGCACCCGCCGAACCGGGTCGACGCGACAGGTTGCGACATTGCGACCAGTCCGGAACCAGAGCCCGGTGGAAGGGCTTCTCCCGCGACAATCGCAATGGAAGCCACTTTGGTGCAAGCACACTGTGGCTAGAGGTCGAAGGGGCAGACCCCATAATGAACTATAAGCTCGCCCTAAGTCTTCCACTCCTCGCCTTCCTGGCTTGGCCCGTTTCGGCCCAGACCGCAGGCCATACGGCACGGGCGGTATTGATTCATGGCAACTACTGCGGACCAGGCAACAACGCTCCCGCGGCTCCGGTGGACGCGCTCGATGCGGCCTGCGCCCGACACGATGCATGCACCCCCGATGGCGGGTTGGCCACGAAGGCCTGCAACCTGCGCCTTCAGAAAGAGGCGGACGCCATCTCGCGCGACCCCCGGCAGCCGGACGAACTAAGGGCCATGGCAGGCTTGGTGTCAGCCGGTGCCTCGATGATGATGTCGGCCCGTGAGCCCGCGACCGAGACGGAGGTCGCCCGAAGCCAGGGTGAAAAGGCTTGGGCAGCGTACACCCGGTAGTCCCCACTTCGCGCCAATCGGTATCGTCGCGTCACCCAAGCAGGCGCCGTCCCGTCAGTCGGCCAGCGCCGCCCGGTCTCTGCCTTGTACCATCTGCCCTTAGACCCGCTTCCGAGGAACGAGCATGGCGTACCTTCGCTACGCGCCAGACATCGAGACGCCCGCACCTGACGAGCAGAAGTCCATCGATGGGATCATCCAAGGGATGACCCAGCAGTCGCAGGTTGTCGAGAAGCGAGAGCACCGGGCCGTGCGTGCGAGCCACGCCAAGAGTTCGGCCTGCGTCATCGGAGAGCTGTTCGTCCCGGAGAACCTGCCGCCCGAACTCGCGCAGGGTCTGTTCGCCAATCAAGGGACGTACAAGGTCGCCGTACGCTTCGCCCAGGGGCCGGGCGAGACCCTAGGCGACCGAGTGTCCACCCATCGCGGCATGTCGATCAAGGTTTTCGGCGTGGCCGGCGCGAGGCTGCCCGGCCACGACGTCGACACTCAGGACTTCGTGCTCGCCACCGGCACGACCCTCCCGTCGGGCACGGCGGCGGGCTTCCTGCGGGACGGCACAGTGATCGGGAAATCGACGGGCCTGCCAGAGGGCGTGAAGAGCGCGGTCGCCGCCACGGCGCGCAACCTCAACCGCGTGCTGCACGCCTTCGGCACGGAGAGTGCCATGGCCGATTTCCTCGGCCACCCCTACAGCCACCCGCTCGCCGACAGCTACTTCAGTCAGGCCCCAATGCGGTTCGGCGACTACGTCGCCAAGCTTGGCGCAGTCCCGGCTTCGCAGGCGCAGCTGGACCTGGCCGAATGGCGGCTCGACCCGCACGGCGACGAGGACGGCTTTCGTCACGCGGCGGCGGCGTTCTTCCGCGAAACCGACGTGGTCTACGAGCTGAAGGCGCAGCTTTGGGCCGATGCTGAGCGCCAGCCCATCGAGGATGCGTCGGTCGACTGGCCGGTCGCGGTCAGTCCCTACCGGACGGTGGCGACGCTCCGCCTGCCCCGGCAGGACGCCTACTCCCCTGAGCGGGTGCGTTACTTCGACGAGGTGATGACCTTCCGCCCCGCGCACAGCCTCGCGGCGCACCAGCCGCTCGGTTCGGTGATGCGGGCGCGGCTTCAGGTCTACCGGGCGCTGAGCGATTTCCGCCACCGGGAGAACGGCGTGACCGCCGAGAACACCGCCTCGCCGGAGAGCATTCCGGCCTGACGCCGACCCCTTTCCGCCACGCACAGAGGAGCCAACCATGACCCTTCAGGGCAAGACCATCGCCATCCTGATCGCCCCTCGGGGGACGGAGGAGCCGGAGTTCACCAAACCCCGCGAGGCGCTGCTCGCGGCCGGCGCAACCGTCACGGTGGTCGGGCTTGAGGCGGGCGAGGCCGAGACGGTCAATAACGACCTCGACCCGGCTGGGAAGTATCCGGTCGACAAGGTCATCGACGGCGTATCCGCCTCAGACTTCGACGGGCTCGTCATCCCCGGCGGCAGCGTGGGGGCCGACAAGCTCCGGGGCAGCGAGGCCGTGGTCGGCTTCGTCCGGGACTTCTTTCAGCAGGCCAAGCCGGTCGGCGTTATCTGCCACGGGCCCTGGACGCTGGTGGGGGCCGACGTCGTTAAGGGGCGCAAGCTGACGTCGTTCCCGACCGTGAAGACCGACAATCCGTAACGCGGGCGGGGAATGGGTCGACGCGGAGGTGGTGGTCGACAAGGGCCTCGTCACCAGCCGCAACCCGAAGGACCTGCCGGCGTTCTGCGCCAAGATCGTCGAGGAGTTCGCGGAAGGGCGCCATCGGGAGCAGGCCTGCAGCGCCTGAAGCCGTCTCACGCCCGCTTCGGCTTAGCCTAGCCCCAGGCACTCAACGTCGGTCGACCTAACCACCGCTTCTTCAAGGAGACAGCCATGGATCTCGGCATCAAGGGACGGGTCGCCGTCGTGACAGGTGGGAAGTCGGGCATGGGTCGCTCGACCGCCGAGCATCTGTTGCGCGAGGGCGTCCACGTCGTTCTGACCGACAAGGAAGGCGCCGAACTGCAGGCCACGGCCGCGGAGCTATCGGCGCTGGGTCAAGTCCGCGCCGTGGAAGCCGACCTGAGCGGGGCCAAGGGGATCGAGGTGCTCGCCGCCTTCGCCAACATGGCCTTCGATGACAAGCCCACCATCCTCGTCTGCGCCGCCGGCATCACGGGAGCGTCCGGCGACTTCCTCGAACTCACGGACGAGGACTGGATTGAGGCGTTGCAGACCGATCTCATGGCCGGAGTGCGCGCGACCAGAGCCTTCATCCCGCACATGCGCAAGGCGGGCTGGGGCCGCATCGTGCTGTTCTCCTCGGAGGACGCGGTGCAGCCCTATATCGAGGAACTGCCGTATGCCGCCGCCAAGGCCGGTGTTCTGAACCTCGCGAAGGGATTGTCGAAGGCCTATGGCCCGGACGGCGTACTCGTGAACGCGGTCGGCCCGGCCTTCATTGCCACGCCGATGACCGACGCCCAGATGGAGAAGAAGTCGAAAGAGAAGGGCATCTCCTTCGACGAGGCGGTTCAACAAACGTTGGATGAGGAGCGCCCCGGCATCGTCGCCAAGCGCCGCGGCCGAGCTGAGGAGGTTGCGGCGGCAGTGGCGTTCCTTTGCTCGGAACACGCCAGCTTCATCACCGGCGAGTTCCTCCGGGTCGACGGCGGCTCCGTTATGACCATGGGGGCCTAAAGCTTCGTTGCGGACCAGCAGCCGTTCGGTGTTGAGGCACATAGGAACGGCTGCTTTCTGGACGCCCGCGCTCTCACAGCAGTGACTGCGTTGGGTCGGGTCCCGACCGTCCGTTCAACGGCCGGGGTGGGTGGTTTCCTGCCCGTCCGCTTTGGGACGGCGATGTATGAAAGCCGACATCGCCGCCGAGCCCGGTCCCGACCCTTCTCGGACCCTGCGAAGGTCAGCTTCCAGCCTGTTTAAACAGAGGCCAACGACCGGGTCGGGTGGTTCTCTGCCCGTCCGCTTTCGGACGACAGGTGCATCGAAGCGGACATAGCGGGGTCTTGAACACACCGACCAAGCCGGAAGCCGAGCCTGCTTAGACCGAACCCCTCCCATGAAGGCCGAGGAGCTGGTGCAGGATGTCGCCCAGTTGCACTGCCGAGTACGGCTTCTGCAGCAGCTCGAACCCGTGCGTGCCCTCCTGCGCCAGCACGTGGCTATAGCCGGATGCCAGGACCACCGGCAGGTGCGGCAACCGCCGCTGCAGAGCCTTGGCGAGCTCTACGCCACCCATGCCTGGCATCACCACGTCGGTGAACACCAGGTCGAAGCCTGCGCCGTCGCCGCCTACCTGGTCCAGCGCCTCCTCGGCGTTGGCTGCCCAGGTCGGTCGGTAACCCAGGTCTTCAAGGATCTGGGTCGCGAACTGACCGACGCCGATGTTGTCCTCAACGACGAGGATGCGTTGCCCCGTGCCGAGCGGCGTCTGCCCCCCGTCGGGCCCGCGGACACGGTCCTGGACCTCCTCTTGCTCGACTTCCGGCAGGTAGAGGGTGAAGGTTGTGCCTTCCCCGACGGTGCTGGCAACGTCGATGTCGCCGCCCGACTGCTTGGCGAAGCCGAATACCTGCGACAGGCCGAGCCCCGTGCCCTTGCCGACCTCCTTGGTCGTGAAGAACGGCTCGAAGATCCGGCTGAGCAGGTCTGGGGGGATGCCTGAACCCGTGTCGACGAGGGAGACCGTGGCGAAGGCTTTGCGCGAGCCGGCATGGCCGCGGATGACGGGAAGGGCCGTCCGGCATCCGAGGCGCAGGGTGAGCGTTCCCTCCCCGTCCATGGCATCGCGCGCGTTGACGGCCATGTTGATGAGCGCGGTCTCGAACTGGCTTAGATCCGCTCGGACGAAGCAGGGCGCATCGGGCACCTCCGCGACCACGTGGACGCGTGCGCCCGTCACGGTATCGAGCATCTCCGCGATCCCGCGCATCCTCTCGCCGACGTCGAACACCTCTGGCTTGAGGGTCTGCCGGCGTGCGAAGGCGAGCAGCTGGCCGGTGAGCTTGGCCGCGCGCTCAACCGTATCGGAGACGGCGTTGAGATACCGATCCTTGCGCACTTCTGGCAGGTCCGGTCGTCGAAGGAAGTCCACGGACGAGCGGATGATGGTCAGCAGGTTGTTGAAATCGTGCGCGACTCCGCCGGTGAGCTGGCCGACGGCTTCCAGCTTCTGGGATTGGCGAAGGGCCTCCTGAGCCTGCTCCAGCTCGGCCTGCCTTTCCCGGGCCTCGGTGATGTCGCGCCCGGTCGCGTAGGTCAGCGTTCCGGCAGGGGCGGCGGTCCATGAGATCCAGCGCGTCGAGCCATCCTTGTGCCGGTAGCGGTTGACGATGTGGGGCATCCCGCCCTCGGCCGCCTCGGTATAAGCACCAACCGTTTCCACGTGGTCCTCCACCAGGACGAACTCGTTGACGTGGTGCCCGACCAATTCGTGCGGCTCGTAGCCGAGAAGGCGGGTCCATGCCGGGTTGACCCGCTGGAAGATGCCTTCGAAGTTGATGATCAGCATCAGGTCGGGAGCGGTGTCCCACATCAGGTCTCGCTCGTTCGTGCGCTCCTCCACGCGCTGTTCCAAGGTCGCGTTCAGGCTGCGCACCTCGCCGAGTGCCTGTTCCAGGCTCTCTTGGCTGTCTTTGAGCGCGGCGTCGGTCAGCACCCGCTGCGTGGTCTCGTCGGCGAAGATGAACAAGCCCGCGATCCTGCCGTCGGCATCGAGCACCCGCGAGTAGGAGAAGGAGAACCAGGTCTGCGCCGCCCCCCGGTCGGTATCGAGCTTCCATGGAAGGTCCTCGAAGCGATGGCTGCGCCCGGCGAAGGCGTCTTCGATGATGGGCTTGGCCTGGTCCCAGGCGTCGGCCCAGACCCTGTCGAAGCGTTCGCCCGTGGCCCAGGCCACCCGGGGGCCGAGCAGGCGGGAATAGGTGTCGTTGAAGAAGAAATGGAGGTCCGGCCCCCAGGCCAGGATCATGCTCTCGGGCGAGTTCAGGACCAGCGAGAGCGCGGTCTTGAAAGCTTGCGGCCACGTCTCGGGGTGCCCGAGAGGATGAGCCGACCAGTCGCGCTCGCGAATAAGGCGCGCGGCCTCACCGCCGCCAGCAAGGAAGGCCGTCGCGTCACTCACCGCGTCATGCCCCGCGGACGCCGTACGAAGCGGCAGAGGCTGCGCCCGGACGTCCTCTTGCTGGGTCGGTGACACTCCTCATTGAGGGTGTCGAAGACCGTACGGTCGTGATTTTCGCAGTCGCCCGAAGGCGTGATCGCACGCTTCGGCTCATCGGAGGACATTTCAGGGGCCATGCCCCCTTATGGCACGTGCGCCTTCAGTGGTCGCCGAGGGATTGCTCCTCGGCCGAGCTATGGCGCTCGCTTTTCACCCCGAACCGAGGTTGCGATGAGGCGGCGAACGGGTACTTACGGGAGGCGCTCACAACGATGTGAGAGATTAGACTGGATCGGAAGCGGTCTCCGCCCCGCTGCCCGAAGGCGGACATTCCGTTTCCGACCCTCAGCGGACCCTTGGAACGTCCGCTAGTAGGCTGCTTGGCCACGTGACGACCCCACGGCTGGGACGCGGGGACTTATGTGCGATTTTAGATGGGTCCGAAGCGCGCCGCCGCGAAGTCGAGGAATGAGCGGAGCTTGGGCGTGATGCGCCGGTCGGCGCGTAAAGGATGTGAAGGGGGCGTTCCGAGCGCCATCCCGGCAGGACGCGGACCAGCCGGCCGGAGGCGAGGTCGTCCGCAAGGAGCTCCTCGGCATGATGGATCACGCCCATCCCGGCCAGGGCCGCCTGGCGCAAGGCGTGGCCGCTGTTCGCGGAGAACCGCGCCCCAATGGGCACGACGACCTCCCCCTCGTCGCCGTGGAAGGTCCAGCGTTCCTCCAGCGCCGAGCCCAAGAAGCCAAGGCAGGCATGCAGGGTGAGGTCGCCCGGGTGCCGCGGCCGCCCTTGCCGCTCCAGATAGGCCGGCGACGCACAGGGGATGAGGTTGAGGGGACGCAGGCCCCGGGCGATCAGGCTGCCGCCGTGAAGCGGGCCGGCGCGGAACACGCAGTCGTAGCCCTCGTCCACGAGGTCGACGACCCGGTCGCTGAGGGTGAGGCGAACCGTGACCTCGGGGTTGTCGGCCATGTACGCAGGCAGAAGCGGCGACAGGCTGTAGGTGCCGAACGAGACCGGGGCGTTGATCCGCAATTCGCCCCGGGGCCGGGCTCGGCTATCAGCGGCGATGGCCTCGGCCGCCTCCAGCTCCGCCAGTGATCAGCCCCCATTGAAGTGGTCCGCCCTTTGGTATGGCTTTTGAGCCTGGAGGACGGACAAGATGGCAAAGCCCCCGAATCCCGAGGAGATCGTCGCGAAGCTACGTCAGGCAGACGTGCTGATCTCACAGTGCCAGAGCGTGGCCGATGCAATCCGCGCGCTCGTCGTGAGCTCAGTGACATACTCCCGGTGGAGGCGGGGTTTTGGCGGCCTGAAGTGGCATCATGTGCGTGGGGTGACGAGTCTTTAGAGCTACAATGATCGGATTCGAAAAGCCATCGCCGATTTGACGCTGGACAAGCTGATCCTGCAGGAGGCGTCCCGGGCAAACTTCTGAGCCCCGCGCGCCGACGCGCCTGTGTCGAGCACATCATGCGGACGATGACCGTCTCCGAGCGCCGTGCCTGCAGGGCGCTCGGACAGCATCGCTCGACGCAGCGCAAGGTACCGCGGGGCCGCGATG
>NZ_JAKSXU010000214.1:0-32219 GCF_022829325.1 Methylobacterium sp. J-092
CGGGTCCGGCCGCGTCGCCTTCGGCGGGGTGGCGCCGAAACCCTGGCGGGTGGAGGCGGCCGAGGCCGACCTGCCGCGGGGCGCCAAGGCGGTGACCGAGCAGGTCTTCGCCGGCGCCGCGCCGACGCACGCGAACGCCTACAAGCTGACGCTCGCCGAGCGGACCCTGTCCGCGGCGCTCAATCAAGCGAGGGCCTGAAGCCATGAAGTTCGACCAGCCCGCCGGCCAAAACCCGATCGACCAGCTCAAGGTCGTCGGAAAGCCGACCGACCGGGTCGAAGGACCGCTCAAGGTCACGGGGACCGCGCCCTACGCCTACGAATGGCACGATCCGCACGCGAACCTCGCCTACGGCTTCATCGTCGGCGCCGGCATCGCCAAGGGCCGGATCGCGACCCTCGACGTGGCGCGCGCGAAGGCCGCTTCGGGCGTCGTCGCCGTCGTCACCCACGAGAATGCCGGCCCGCTCGGCAAGGGCGAGTTCTACGTCCACCGCTTCCTCGCCGCGCCCGTCGTCGACCACTACCACCAGGCCGTCGCGGTCGTCGTCGCCGAGACCTTCGAGCAGGCGCGGGCCGCCGCGGCCCTGGTCCGGGTCACGTATGTCGCGGAGCCGGGCGCCTTCGACCTCGCCGCGCAGGAGGCGACCGCGCCCGTGGCCGAGCAGGGCCCGTTCGGCGGCAAGCCCGAGACCCGCGTCGGCGACTTCGAGGCCGCGTTCGCGCGGGCACCGGTCCAGCTCGACGCGCGCTACACCACCCCCGACCAGGCCCACGCGATGATGGAGCCGCACGCCACCATCGCCGCCTGGGACGGCGACCGGCTCACCTGCCACACTTCGATCCAGCAGATGAACTGGGGCGTGCGCGACCTCGCCAGGACGCTCGGCATCCCCAAGGACAGGATCCGCCTCGTCTCGCCGTATGTCGGCGGCGGGTTCGGGGGGAAGGGCACCGTCCAGTCCGACCTCGCGCTCGCGGCGGTGGCGGCGCGGGTGGCCGGCCGGCCGGTCAAGCTCGCGCTGCAGCGTGCGATGATGTTCAACACCACCATCCACCGCCCCGCCACGATCCAGCGCATCTGGATCGGCGCGACCCGGGACGGGCGGATCACCGCGATCGGCCACGACAACCTCAACGGCAACCTCGCCGGCGGCCGGACCGAGCCGTCGACGGCGGCGACGCGCGCCTTCTACGCCGGCGCCGACCGGATGACCCGCCAGCGCCTGGCGGTGCTCGACCTCGCCGAGGGCAACGCGATGCGGGCGCCCGGCGAGGCCCCGGGCCTGATGGCCCTCGAGATCGCCATGGACGAGATGGCCGAGAAGCTCGGGATGGACCCGGTCGCGTTCCGGGCGCTCAACGACACCCAGGTCGACCCCGAGCACCCGGAGATCCCGTTCTCGACCCGGCCCTTCGTCGCGTGCCTGCGCCTCGGTGCCGAGCGCTTCGGATGGGAGCGCCGCCAGGCGCAGCCGGCCGGCTTGCGCGACGGGCGCTGGCGGGTCGGGTTCGGCATGGCCGGGGCGATCCGCGCGGCGAAGATCGCCCGGTCCGCCGCCCGCGTGCGCCTCGACGCACGCGGCGTCGTCACGGTCGAGGTCGACATGACCGACATCGGCACCGGCAGCTACACCATCGTCGCGCAGACCGCCGCCGAGATGATGGGCGTCACGCCGGATCGGGTCGTCGCGCGCCTCGGCGATTCCGATTTTCCGGAGACGCCCGGCTCCGGCGGCCAGCAGGGGGCTCCTTCCGTCACCGCGGGCGTCTACGCGGCCTGCGTCAAGCTTCGCGAGGCGGTGGCCCAGCGGCTCGGGTTCAACTCGGCCGACGTCGCCTTCGCCGACGGCGAGGTCCGCTCCGGCAACCGCGCCGTGCCGCTCGGGCGGGCGGCGGAAGCCGGCGACCTCGTCGCCGAGGACACCATCGTGTTCGGCGATCTCGCCAAGCGCTTCGCGCAGCAGACCTTCGGCGCGCACTTCGCCGAGGTCGGCGTCGACGCCGACACCGGCGAGATCCGCGTCCGCCAGATGCTGGCGGTGTGCGCGGCCGGGCGCATCATCAACCCCAAGGCCGCGCGCAGCCAGATCATCGGCGGCATGACCATGGGGATCGGCGCCGCCCTGATGGAGGAGATGGTCGTCGACACGCGGCGCGGCTTCTTCGTGAACCACGATCTCGCCGGCTACGAGGTGCCGGTGCACGCCGACGTGCCCCATCTCGAGGCGGTCTTCCTCGACGAGGTCGACCCGACCATGTCCCCGGTCAAGGCGAAGGGCGTCGGGGAGCTCGGCCATGTCGGCGTCGCCCCGGCGATCGCCAACGCGGTCTACAACGCGACCGGCGTGCGGGTGCGCGACTACCCCATCACCCTCGACAAGCTCCTCGACCGGATGCCGGACTCGGCCTGATGACGCCTCGGGATGCGGGACACGGCGATCCGCGCGCCCGGTGCGCGATCGATCCGCCGGCCCGAAGCCTGGCGGCCCTTCGAGAGGCCATCCGCCAGCGGCGCTCCGGTGGCGCCCCCCTCGACCGTCCATCGCGAGAACGGTGCGAAGGTCGGCCGGATGCAGGCTTTCGTGCCGGCGGCCTGGGAGCGCGGTGCGCGACCCGGGCCTGTCCGCTCCCGTCAGAGGCTCGGGTGCAGGCCGCGGACCGGGCTCACGCCCTCCAGCAGCGCGGCGGCGTGCAGGATCGTCGCCTCCGCCTGCCAGCTGCCGACCAGCTGCACGCCGATCGGCAGGCCCTCGCGGCTGGTGCCGAACCGCATCGACACCCCCGGCAGGCCGGTGACGTTCAGGGGCACGGTCGCGCCCTGCAGGTAGGTCAGGTCGACGGTCTCGCCGTCGACGACGAGGTCCCGGATGCCGTGCTTGTGCGCCGGCACGGGCAGCACGGGCGTGAGGAGCACGTCGTAATCCCGGAAATAGGCGGCGTAGCCGTCCCGCAGCCGCTCGGCCGCCTGCTCGGCCGCAACGTAGTCCGCCACCGAGGTGTCGGGCAGCGACAGCATCGTCCGCGCCATCCTGTACATCCGGTCCTCGTGCCCGGCGGTCGCCTCCCGGAAGGCCGGCTTCATCTCCATGACGTGGAGCTTGTTGAACACGTCGAGGGCGAAGTCGCGTTCCAGGGCCGGGATGCGGACCTCCTGCACCGGGTGTCCCTCGCCCGCGAGCGCGTCCGCCGCCGCCCGGACGGTGGCCGCGACCTCCGTGTCGATCGGCCCGAAGCCCGGCCCGACCATCCAGCCGACGCGGAGCTTGCGGCCCGGTGCGATGCCGGCTCCGGCGTCGAACGGGCCGCCTTGCGAGGCGAAGCCGTCGAGGCCGTCGGGACCGGCCAGCTGCGCGAAGGCGAGCGCGAGGTCGCGGATCGAGCGCGCCATCGGGCCGACGTGCCAGAACCGGCGCGGCGCGCGCGGCCAGATGCCGGTCATCGGCACGCGCCCGTGCGTCGGCTTCAGCGCGACGATGCCGGTCTGCGCGGCCGGGCCGCGCACCGAGATGGCGAGGTCGGTGCCGAGGCCCAAGGGCGACAGGCCCGCCGCGATCGCCGCCGACTCCCCGCCGCTCGATCCGCCGGGCGTGCGGTCGAGGTCCCACGGGTTGTTCGAGCGGCCCGAGAGCAGGTTGTCGCTCTCGATCCAGTAGGAGAACTCGGGCAGGTTGGTCTTGGCGAGCAGGATGCCGCCGGCGCTCTTCATGCGGGCGACGCTGGTGGCGTCGGCGTCCGGCCGGCGGCCCGCGAAGATCGGCGAGCCGCGCTGGGTGAGGACGCCTGCCGTGTCGATCGAATCCTTCACGGTGAAGGGCACGCCGTGCAGCGGCCCGAGCTCCTTGCCGGCCATGACCGCCGCCTCGGCCTCCCGCGCGGCGGCGAGCGCGCCCTCCGCGAGGGTGACGATGGCGTTGACCTTGGGGTCGACCGCCGCGATGCGGTCGAGATGGGCCTGCACGACCTCGACCGGCGAGACCTGGCGGGTGCGGATCAGCGCGGCGAGGCCGGTCGCGTCCGAGAAGACGATGTCGGTGGTCATGATCTGAGAGCCTTCGCGATCGCCGATGCGGGCATGGTGCCTCGGCCGGGTCATGGGGAGGGCCGTGCGGTGCGCCGGCCGTGCGATGGTCGGGGGCGGGCGCCGCGGGGGACGCCCGACCCGTCAGCGGTTCGCGAGGCGTGCGACGAGCGTTTCGGCGGCAGGGCCCGAGGAGGCGGGGTTCTGGCCGGTGACGAGCAGGCCGTCGGTGACGACGAAGGGGGCCCAGTCGGCACCCTTGGCGTAGAGGCCGCCGTTGCGTGCGAGCTCGTCCTCGACCAGGAACGGAACCACCCGGGTGAGGCCGACCGCCTCCTCCTCGGTGTTCGCGAAGCCGGTGACGTTGCGGCCCGCGACCAGGGGCGTCCCGTCGCCGGCCTTGGCATGGCGCAGCACGCCGGGGGCATGGCAGACCAGGGCCACGGGCTTGCCGGCCGCCAGCGTGGTCTCGATCAGCCGGATCGAGGCCGGGTCCTCGGCGAGGTCCCAGAGGGGGCCGTGCCCGCCGGGATAGAACACGGCATCGAAGCCGTCGTGGCCGACGCCGACGAGCCGGCCGGTCTCGGCCAGCACCGCCATCGCCGCCGCGTCCGCTTCGAAGCGGCGCGTCGTGTCGGTCTGGAAGCTCGGCTCGGCGCTCTTCGGATCGAGCGGCGGCCGGCCGCCCTTGGGCGACACCAGCACCACCTCCGCGCCCGCATCCTTGAACACGTAGTAGGGGGCGGCAAGCTCCTCCAGCCAGAAGCCGGTCTTGCGGCCGGTGTCGCCGAGCTGGTCGTGCGAGGTCAGGACCATCAGGATCTTCATGTCGTTCTCCGGATCGTTGGCTTGGGTGAGGGGAGGTTGGGCGAGTGAAGGTGGGGTGCGAGGACGTCCTCGAGGGGGACTCCCCGCGCGGGGGCCGGCATGGGGCGGACCGGCGCTACCGCGGCTTGGCGGTGCTACCGCGCCATGGCGGCGCGTTCCGCGGCCGGGTCGCGGGCCGGGGCCGCCTGCGCGGGGCGGAGTTCCGCATTCGTGCCGCGGACCTCCTCGAACCGGGCCATGCGGACGGCGCCGATGGTCTCCAGGGTGATCCGCTCCTGCGCCGTCGCGTCCGTGGTGGCGCCCGGGAGGGCCGTCAGGCCGGCGGCTGCGAGGAGGGCGGCGGCCAGCGTCTTGGTGTGGTGAGGCATCGGTTTTCTCCTTCCGGTTCGCGTTCCCCCCGCCGGCCCAGGGGAATGATGAGGATCTGAGTAGACCGGTCGTCTTGGTTTTGCGCAGCCACGCGTGCCGTTGCCGGCGCCGAGGGGATGATCAGTGCGACGCGAGGCCGAGGATGCGCCGCGTCGTGTTCAGGGCGGCCTCGAACGGGGCGTCGGTCCGCACGATCTTCGCCATCAGGCTGGCGCCGAGCCAGACGTGATACAGGTCCTCGGCGGTCGTGTGCGGCTCGCTCGCGATCGTGAGCGAGCCCTCCGCCACGCCGGCCGCGATCGCTCGCGACAGGCGTTCGATGATCCCGGCGGTGCCTGCCTTCAGGGCGAGGCGCATGGCCTCGGAAAGGTCCGAGACCTCCGCCGCGAGCTTCACCGCCAGGCACCTGCGCCGGTCGTCGATGCCCCCTTGCGTCGCCTGCCACTTCCGCCAGTAGGTCATCAGGCGGTCGGCCTGGCTCAGGCTCGGCTCGGCCAGCATCGCGTCGAGCTCGGCGAGGTAGGTGTCGAAGTAGTCCTCCAGAAGCGCCTCGCCGAACGCCTCCTTCGAGCCGAAGTAGTGGTAGAACGATCCCTTCGGCACGCCGGCCGAAGCGAGGATCTCGTTGAGCCCGACCCCGGAGAACCCCTTGGCGCCCACGAGGCCGTAGGCGGTGTCGAGGATGCCCTGGCGGGTGTCGGTCTGTGAGGTGACGCGTGCCATGACCGGGAGATAGCTCGGATTAGACCGGTCGTCTAGTAGGGCCGAAAAGATTTTTCCCGGCAGGGGACGCGGCGGGCGAGACGAAGTTCGGGGCGAGCGTTCGAGGCGGGGGCCGGAAGCGTTCCGGCATCGGCTGGAGCAGGCCCGTTCGCTACGCCGCCAAGCGAAGGTGGCCGCGCTGACCCTGCGGCAGAAGGCGGAGCGGGCTCGCAGGCACGCCGTCTCCCCTCCGAAACCGCGACCGCGGCGTACGGACCGGTCGTTGCCTGACGTCGGAACCGCCGCGCCCGCCGACGCTCCATCCCCGTCCCGACCGCCCGCATCCGAGCAGGGTTCGGCCGGCCGGATATTGCCTTCCGCCTTGCGCGATCGGACTTGGCGCGCCGAGGATTCCGATCGCGCCCGGATTAGGAGGTTTTCGTCGGGTGCGGTATCAGAGTTCGCGGCTTCGAACTCTTCGGAGCGGCCATCGCCATGCCGGAGTGCTCCGCAGCTCCTCGTCTTGACGACCTTGAGACGGACATCAGGAGCGTATTCGATGATCGGTGACGGCAGGCCTCTCGCCATCCTCATCGCGGAGGCGGACCAGCTCGTCCGCATGGTCACCGCCGACATGCTGACCGATCTCGGCTACCGGGCCATCGAGGTCGGCACCGCCGCCGAGGCGCTGGCGCTGCTCCAGGGACCGGACACCGTCCGCATGCTGATCACGGGGCGCAGCATCGTCGGCGACGGCGTCGCCCTCGTCCATCTCGTCCACCACCGCTGGCCCGGCGTCGGCATCATCGTCACCTCGGGCGCGGGCGCGGATCTTCGCAGCGCGCTGCCGCCGGGGACGCGCCTGCTCAGCAAGCCGTACAAGTTCGCCGACCTCATCCAGGAGGTCGAAGCCGGCCTGGGGCAGGTGCGGGACGAGCCCGCGACCGCGCCCGTGCTGCCGAGCGGCGTGCCGCCCCACCGGGGATTGGAGATGGGCAACGGCGTGGGCGCCCTCGCCGCCCCCTCGACCGAGCCGGACAAGTCCTAGCCGCCGCCCGCGGGATGCCCGGTCCGGATCGCCCGCCGCAGCGAAATTTCCCACGGCAGCCCCGTGCGCGGCCCGAACAGGATGCCCGTGAGGGCAGCCCGGTGCTCGATCGGACGACGCCCGCCCTGCAGCCAACGGAACGCGCCGTTCGCCGCGGGAACGCCGGCATAGGCGGCCGTCTCGATGCCAAGGTGGCGCACCGTGCTCACCGGCTTCGTGCGACGCGACATCGATCATCGTCGGGTCGCCGATGCGGTCGATGGCCTGATGCTGCGCGGCGACCCCGGCTTGCGCGGCGGCGGCGGTCGTGACCTGATGACGAGCCGGGTGATGCGCGCTCGGCCCCCGGTCGCGGAGCGGACATGCAGGCGTCACCCACTCCCTCAGCGGGCGTCGCCGATCAGTCGCGCCGCGCCGCGGTCGCCGCCTTCATCGGCACGACCATCGAATGGTACGACTTCTTCATCTACGGCGTCGCGGCTGCGCTGGTGTTCGGCCCGCTGTTCTTCGCGGGCGAGACCCCGTTCCTCGGCACGCTGTCCGCGTTCGGCGCCTTCGCGGTCGGCTTCCTGGCGCGCCCGGCCGGCGGCCTCATCTTCGGCCACCTCGGCGACCGCTTCGGGCGCAAGCGCGCACTCATCGCCACGCTCGTCATGATGGGGCTGGCCACCAGCGCGATCGGGCTGCTGCCGACCTACGCCTCGGCCGGCATCTGGGCTCCGGTTGCCCTGGTGCTGCTGCGCCTCTTCCAGGGCATCGCGGTCGGCGGCGAGTGGGGCGGCGCCGTGCTGCTCGCCGCCGAGCACGCCCCCCGCGGTCGCAGCACGTACTTCGCCTCCTTCGCCCAGCTCGGCAGCCCGGCCGGGCAGATCCTCTCGCTGCTGGCGTTCCGCCTGGCCGGGCTGATGGACAAGGAGGCGTTCCTCGCCTGGGGCTGGCGCCTGCCGTTCCTTGCCAGCGTCGTGCTCCTGGCGGTGGGGTTCGTCATCCGGCTCGGCGTCGCGGAATCGCCGGCGTTCCAGGCCGCGCAGGCGGCCGATCGGGAGGCGCTCGCCCGGGCGGCGCCGATCCCGGAGGTGCTGCGCACGCAGCGCGGCCCGCTGCTGATGGCGATCGCCGCCAACACCTTCGCCATCGCCTCGGTGTATCTCTACCAGGTGTTCCTGATCACCTACGCCGTGCAGTACCTGCATATCGAGCGCGCGGTGATCCTCGACGCCCTGCTGATCACCGCCGGGGTGCAGTTCGTCGTCCAGCCGGTGGCCGCGCGCGTGGCCGAGCGGCTCGGCGACGAGAGCCGCTTCCTCCAGCTCTCGCTCCTTTGGTGCATCGTCACGCCCTACCCGCTGTTCCTGTTGCTGGAGACGCGCTTGTTCGCCGCGATCACGCTGGGCCTGTGCCTGATCCAACTCGGTATCGCGAGCTTCTACGCGGTGGTGGCCGGCTACGTCGCCGGCGCCTTCCCGACCCGGGTGCGCTACACCGCCATCTCGATCGGCTACCAGTTCAGCGGCGCGGTGGCGGGGGGCCTGACGCCGATCGTCGGCACGGTGCTGGCGGAAGCCTCGGGTGGGGCGTGGCTGCCGATCGCGCTGTTCGGCACGACGCTCGCGGGCATCTCGCTTCTCGGCATCACGCTGCTGCGGCCGCATGTCCGGGCGCTGCGTCGCTGGGGCGAGGATGAGGCGGCGGCCTGATCGCGGCTTGCCGGTCCCCGTTTCGCTTCGCCGCATCGCTCGTTCCGCAGGACCCTCACCGTGATCGTGGGCGATACGTCATGTCGTCCGGCGGCAGGCCGGCCGGCGTCGCGGGCGAGGGCGCCGGCGACCCGTGAGATCCATCGCGGGGGACTCGCCTCGATCCGGCCGGAAGGGGGGCCGGCCATCCGAGCCTCGCTGTTGTCGCAGCCGGGCTCTTCGGGACGGCGGCAGGACGCCTGCGGTCAGCCTCCGAGCGCGGCGGCGCCGCGATAGGCTTGTGCGGCGTGGCGGGCGGGCAGGCGGTCGCCCTGGCCGAACAGCTTGTTTCTGAGCGAGCCCGGCGCGTAGGCGGTCTTGTACAGTCCGCGGTCCTGGAGCTCGGGGATCACGAGGTCGATGAAATCCGAGAAGCTTTCCGGCACGACGAGGCGGCTGAGGTTGAACCCGTCCACCTCGCCCTCCTCGACCCAGGATTGCAGCTCGTCGGCGATGGACGCGGCGTCGCCGGTCAGCACCGCGTAGCGGCCGCCGAGGCCCATTTCCGAGAGCAGGTCGCGCTTGGTCAGCCCGCGCTTGGCCGCCGCGGCGGTGGCCGACTGGATCGCGTTGCCCGGGGCGTAGGGGATCGGCTCGTCGAGGCCGTAGCGGGCGAAATCGATGCCGGTGGAGGCGGAGAAGTGGGCGAGCCCGGCCTCGGCGCTGGCGTAGCGCATGTACTCGGCGCGCTTGTCCTCCGCCTCGGCACGGGTGCGGCCGGGGATGGCGGCGATGCCGATGAACACCTTCACGTCCTGCGGGTCGCGCCCGGCGGCAGCGGCCTCGGCGCGGATCGCGCGGACCGAATCGCGGGCCGACGCCTTGTCGCGCGCCGAGATGAACACGCACTCGGCGTGCCGTCCGGCGAAGGCCCGGCCGCGGCCGGAAGCGCCCGCCTGGTAGAGCACGGGCGTCCGCTGGGGCGAGGGTTCGCACAGGTGGTAGCCGTCGACCGCCAGAAACTCGCCGCGATGGGAGACCGGCCGGATCAGCGCCGGATCGCTGAACACCCGCGCCTCGCGGTCCCGGCGCACCGCCGCGTCGTCCCAGCTTCCTTCCCAGAGCTTGTAGAGCACCTCGAGATACTCGTCGGCGTAATCGTAGCGCCTGTCGTGCGCCGGAAGCGCCTCGCCCCGGCCGCGATGGGCGCTCTCGAGGTAGCCGGTGACGATGTTCCAGCCGACCCGCCCGCCGGTGAGATGGTCCAGCGTCGAGAGGCGCCGGGCGAAGGTGTAGGGCGCCTCCGCAAAGACGTTGAGCGTGATGCCGAAGCCGAGATGCTCCGTCACCGCGGCCATGGCCGGAACGATCAGCGTCGGGTCGTTCACCGGCAGCTGCACGGCTTCCCGCGCCGTCACGTCGATGCCGCCGCCGTAGATGTCGTAGACGCCGAGGATGTCGGCGATGAACAGCCCGTCGAACAGGCCGCGCTCCAGAAGCTTCGCCTGGTCCGTCCAGTAGCGCAGGGTGTTGTACGCGGCCGAGCGGTCGCGCGGGTGGGTCCACAGGCCGTGGTTGATGTGGCCGACGCAGTTCATGTTGAACGCATTGAGCCGGATCTGCTTTCGGCCGTCGCTCATCGCGCCCGGAGCCTCCGCACGACGCTGTCGCCCGTGAATTGCACGAGGCAGACGAGAACGATCAGGATCACGATCACCACCGACATCACGGTCGTGTCGAAGCGCTGGTAGCCGTAGCGGATCGCCACGTCGCCGAGCCCGCCCGCGCCGACCGCACCGGCCACGGCCGAGGCGCCGATCATCGACACGACGGTGATGGTGAAGCCGCCGACGATCCCCGGCAGGGCTTCGGGCAGCAGCACGTGGAGCAGGATGTGGCGACGGCGGCAGCCGATGGACTGGGCCGCCTCGACCAGCCCGGGATCGACCTCCCGCAGCGAGACCTCGGCGATCCGCGCGAAGAACGGCGTCGCGCTCACCGCCAGCGGCACGATGGCGGCCCAGACGCCGATCGTGGTTCCGACGACGAGCCGGGTGAACGGGATCAGCGCGACCAGCAGCACGATGAAGGGCACGGCGCGGAAGCCGTTCACGACGAGGCCGACCAAGCGGTTCGCCCGCGGCGCCGGGAAGATGCCGCCCGGCCCGGAGGTGACGAGGAACAGCGCGAGCGGGATGCCGGCGACCACCGCGATCCCCGCCGAGACCCCCACCATGAACATCGTGTCGAACGCCGCCTGCCAGAGGCGGTCAATCATCTGCGGCGACATAGCCGATCCCCTCGACGGTTTCCCCGATGGCCCTCAGCCGGGCCTCCGCCTGCATCCCCTCGGCGGCGATCAGCAGGCGGCCGACGGCATGCCCCTGGATGCGCTCGACGCCCGCCTGCAGAAGCCGCACCGATCCCCCCGTCGCCGCGACGAGGGCCGACAGGTCGGGCGCGGACCGCCCGGCATAGGTGATCCGCAGCACGGCCTGCGCGCCCGGCACGGGATGCGACAGGAGCCGCTGCGCCAGGTCGTCCGGCACGTCGCGGGTGAGGGGCGCCAGCAGCGCCCGGGTCGCTGGGTGCTCGGGCGCGCCGAACACGCGCCAGACCGGGCCGGATTCGGCGATCCGCCCGGCTTCCAGCACGACGACGTCGGTGCAGATCTCGCGGATCACGCTCATCTCGTGGGTGATGAGGATGATGGTCAGCCCGAGCCGCCGGTTGATGTCCCGCAGCAGGCCGAGGATCGACAGGGTGGTCTCCGGGTCCAGCGCCGAGGTCGCCTCGTCGCAGAGCAGGATCTCGGGGTCGCTGACCAGGGCGCGGGCGATGCCGACGCGCTGCTTCTGCCCGCCCGAGAGGCGCGACGGATAGGTCTCGGCCTTGCCCTCCAGGCCGACGAGGCGCAGCGCCTCCGCGACCCGCCGGTCGACCTCCGCCTTGCCGATGCCGGCCACCTTGAGCGGCAGGGCCACGTTCTGCCGGACGGTCTTGGCCGATAGGAGGTTGAAGTGCTGGAAGATCATGCCGATGCGGCGGCGCAGGGCCACGAGACCGTCCGTGCGCAGGGCCTCGATGGGCTCGCCGTCGACCAGCACGCGGCCCGATGTGGGCTCCTCCAGCCGGTTGACGGTCCGGAGCAGGGTCGACTTGCCGGCACCCGAGCGGCCGATGATGCCGAAGATCGCGCCGGACGAGACGTTGAGGCTGACGTCGTCGAGGGCGCGGACCTCGCCGCCCGCGGAGCGATAGGTCTTCGCGACGTTCTCGAACCGCACCGTGCCGACGCCGCGCGGGCCCGTTTCCGTCCGGGCCACCGGGACCGCGTTTGCGCCCGTCGCCTTCGGCGCGGCCGGATCGATCGATCCGAGACTGTCCAGAGCCAAGCTCGCCATCGTCAGTTCTGCCACGCGAGCAGGTACAGCTTGTCGCTGCCGGCAAAGGATCTGTCGATCTGCTGCTTCACGGCCTCGGAGTTCTGGAAGATCTGGACGAATTTCCGGATCGTCGGATCGTCCTTGCGAGCGGCCTTCGTGACGAAGCTCACCGCGAAGAGCTTGTCCTCGATCCCGGAATAGATCAGCCCGCTCGTCGGATCGAAGGCACCGGCGGCGACGATGAAATGCGGATACCCCTGCGCGAGATCGACATCGCCGGTGATCCGCACCAGTTGCGGCCCCTCGACCTCGGTGAATTTCAGCGTCTTCGGGTTCTCGACGATGTCGTCGACGGTGCCGAGGAAGCCGACATCGTCCTTGAGCTTGATGAGGCCGGCCTTCTGCAGCAGCAGCAGGCCTCGGCCCTGGTTCACCGGATCGTTGGCGATGGCGACCTTGCCCCCCACCGGGACCTGGTCGAGGCTCTTATGCTTGAGCGAGAACAGGCCGATGTTCTGCAGGATGCCGAGCCCGACGATGTCGAACCGGTAGCCCTTCTGCTTCGCGGCGTTCTCCATGAAGGGACGATGCTGGAAGAAGTTCAGATCGATGTCGCCCCCGTCGAGGGCGACGTTGGGCGTCGTCCAGTCGCTGAACTCGATCACCTTCACGTCGATGCCCTGCGCCTTGGCCTCCTTGGCGGCCGCGGTGACGGCGTCGCTGTAGGCGCCCGGCACGGTGCCGATCTTCAAGGTCTCGGCCTGGGCCGCCATCGCGCCCATGGACAAGAGAACGACGGCGAAAGTCTTCAGGAAGCGCATCGGTCGGGGACTCCGGTCGCTCGGCTCGGCGAAGCCGGGGCAGCGGGCGGGGGTAAGGGGGCAGAGGGTCGATCGGTGGGCCGGAGCGGCCTCGCCCGGGCCGTGCCGGTCAGGACGGGCGGACGGGGACGACCGAGCCGCGGTAGCGTTTGCGGATGAAATCCGCGACCTCGGCCGAGGTCAGCAGGGTTCCGAGGCGCAACACGCGGGGATCCTTCGCCAGGCCCTCCGTCGTGACGAGGACGTTCGCGTAGGGGTTGCCCTCGGCCCGTTCGAGCGCCAGCGCATCCCGCGCAGGCTCCAGCCCCGCTTCCAGCGCGTAGTTGCCGTTGATGACCGCGAGCGCCACGTCGTCGAGGGAGCGCGGCAGTTGCGGGGGCGCGATCTCGACGAACCGGAAGCTCTTCGGGTTCTCGACGATGTCGTCCACCGTCGCGTTCACGTCCGCCTCCTTCGCCCGCAGCCGGATCAGGCCCTTGGCCTGAAGCAGCGACAGCCCGCGGTGGGTGTTCGAGACGTTGTTCGACAGGGAGACGACCCCGCCGGCCGGCAGGTCCGCGAGCGCCTTGGCCCGGCGGCTGTACAATCCCAGCGGCTCGACATGCACCGCCGCCACGACGGCGAAGCGCATCCCCATGGCGGCCTCCTCCGAGCGGAGGAAGGGGACGTGCTGGAAGAAGTTGGCGTCGGCGTCGCCGTCACGCAGCAGGGCGTTCGGGCGCAGATCGCCCGAGATCTCGATCACCTTCAGCGGCAGGTCGGGGGCGAGCTTGTCGCCGACGAATTCGAGGATCTCCGCATGCGGCAGCGAGGAGGCCACGACCCGCAAGGGCGCCGACGCGGCGCGGGCCGGCCCGACGCAAAGGGCCAGGGCGCCGGACAGGAAGACGCGACGGGTCGATGCAGGCACGGCGCACGCTTTTCGATGGGATTTCGATGATGAAGACTGGTCTTGGTATCTCGAAACGAAGGTCTCGCATCAAGAGCAGCGATTGCCGAATTTCGGCCCGTTCGAAGGGGATCGTCGCCGTGTTTCGCGGCGGGAGGATAGCGATGTTCTCCCGGCCCCTTGCCGCGACGGGGCTCACGCCGAAGCGGCGGCCCCCGTCGCGGCGAAGCGGCTGGCAGGGCGCGCGAGGCCGAGATGATCCCGCAGGGTGGTCCCGGCGTAGTCGCGCCGGAACAGGCCGCGCCGCTGGAGGATCGGCACGACCGCGTCCACGAAGGTCTCCAGGCCGTCCGGAAGCACGTCCGGCATCAGGTTGAAGCCGTCCGCCGCGCCGGCCCGGAACCAGGCCTCGATGTCGTCGGCGATCGCTTCCGGCGTGCCCGCGACGATGCGGTGGCCGACGCCGCCGCCCAGGGCCCGCAGGAGCTGGCGTACCGTCAGCGCGTCTCGGCGCGCGAGCGCGACGGTGCCGAGGAACATCGTGTGGTTGGCATCCGGCGGCAGCGGCAGCGGATCGGGCAGCGGCTTGTCGAGGTCGAGGCGGGCAGGATCGATCCGCAGCGTGCCCGCGAGGCGCGCGAGGCTGTACTCCACCGGCACGAGGTCCCAGAGCGCGTCCTGGCGCCGCCGCGCCTCGGCTTCGGTGGAGCCGATCACGGTGGCGAGGCCCGGCAGGACGACCAGCGCGTCGGCCCCCCGTCCGTAGCGCGCCGCCCGCGCGCGCAGGTCGCGGGCGTAGGCGGCGCCGTCCTCGATCGTCTGGGCCAGGGAGAACACCGCGTCGGCGGTGGCGGCGGCGAGCTCGCGCCCAACCTCCGAACCGCCGGCCTGGAAGGTCACCGGCCGTCCCTGCGGGCTGCGCGGCACCGTGAGCGGCCCGGCGACCGAATAGTGCGTGCCGCGATGATTCATGGCGTGGACCTTGGCGGCGTCGACGAAGCGGCCGCTCGCCTTGTCGCCGACGAACGCGTCGTCCTCCCAGCTGTCCCACAGGGCGTGGACGAGGTCGGTGAACTCCCGCGCCCGGGCATAGCGCGCGCCGTGCGCCGAGGCGCCCGCGAAGCCGAAGTTGCGGCCGGCGGCGGCGTCGGCCGTCGTCACCACGTTCCACCCGGCCCGGCCGCGGCTCACGAGGTCGAGGCTCGCGAAGCGGCGGGCGAGGTTGTAGGGCTCGTTGTAGGTCGTCGAGGCGGTGGCCACGAGGCCGACATGGCGCGTCGCCGCCGCCACGGCCGCGAGCACCACGGTCGGCTCGAGGGCGTTGAACGGCCGGTGGTCGATCCGGTCGTTGATCGCGGGCGTGTCGGCCAGGAAGATCGCGTCGAGCTTGCCGCGCTCCGCGATCCGAGCGACGCGCACGAAGTGGTCGATGTCGACGAAGGCGTCCGGCCGGCTGTCCGGCAGGCGCCAGGCGGACGGGTAGACGCCCGAATGCAGCAGGTTGACGTTGAGGTGCAGCTGGCGGCCGCTCATCGATGGTCTCCGGTTCAGCGCACGCGCGGCAGGATCTGCTCGGCGAAGCGGCGCATCTCCGCCTCGAACGGCTGGAACTGCAGCATGAACAGGTCGATGCCGGCGGCGTGGAAGGCGCGGATGCGCTCGGCCACCGTGTCGTAGCTGCCCACTAGCCCGGCGGCGGTGCCGCCATTGGTTCCGACGTGCCGCGAGGCGGCGGCATCGGTCTTGGCGAACATCACGCTCGCCTGATCGGTCCGGGCGCGGGTGTCGGCCCGCAACGGCGCGTCGCGCTCTGCGAGGGCGAGGAGGCGGGCATGCTCGGCTTGCGCCTCGGCATCGGTGTCCCTGGCGATCACGAAGGCCGAAAGCCCGTAGCGCAAGGGGCCGTTGGCGGTGGGACGCCGGCGCAGGTCGGCGATCAAGGCCGCGACGTCCCGCAGCGGTTGGCCGTTGATGAACCACACGTCGGCGTGGTCGGCCGCCAACGCCCGGGCCGGCTCGGATTCGCCGCCGAGATAGATGGTCGGCCGCGGCCGGAAGGTGCCGGCCGGGCGGAGCCGATACTCCTCGACCTGGAAGTGCGCACCCGCGAAGGTCACGGTCTCCCCGCGCATCAGCCGGTCCACGAGGCCGATCCATTCGCGGCCGTAGGCGTAGCGGTCGTCATGGGCCGGGAAGGGCAGGCCGGCCCGCTCGAACTCCGCCTTGTTCCACGCATTCACGAGGTTCAGGGCGAAGCGCCCGCCGCTGATATGCTCGATCTGCAGCGCCATCTTGGCGAGCACCACCGGGTGGTACAGTCCCGGCTTGATCGCCGCGATGATCTCGATGCGCCGGGTCAGCGCCGCGAGCGCCGCCGCCCCGGTCCAGGCCTCGAGCTGGTCGCGCCCGGAATCGTAGGGGTTCATCGTGTGCTGGGCGACCAGCACCGCGTCGAAGCCGAGCGCCTCCGCCTCGAGCACCAGGGCGCGGTTGCGCTCCCAGCCGGCATCGTCCGGCTCGTCGGGATCGTGGTGGGAGGCGCGGGAGCCGTGGACGGCGGCCCAGATGCCGAAACGGGGAGCATGGGTCACGGCGTCAGCCCCGGCCGACGGGGGGCTGGAAGATCGGCACGTCGGTGGCGTCGATCCGGCGCGGGATGAGCTTGGCCTCGTAGAACACGTCGGCGATGGCCTGCTGCTCGCCGAGCTGGGCGCGCTCCACCGGCTCGACGGCGTAGGTCCGGCGGCTGTTGGCTGCGGCGACGACCGCCGGCGGCAGGTCGCCCCAGATCGGGGCGAGCAGCGCCACGGCCGCCTCCGGGTTCGCCTTCATCCAGGCACCGGCCTCCACCAGGGAGCGGTAGACGGTCGCCACCACCTCGGGCTGTGCCGCGACGAAGCTGTCGTTCGCCAGATAATAGCGGTGGTAGCTCGTCAGCCCGCCGCCGTCGGCGATGACCCGCACCGGGCGCTTGGCCTCCGCGAAGGCCAGAAACGGGTCCCAGATCGACCACGCGTCGAGGCTGCCCTGATCGAAGGCGACGGCTCCGTCCGGCGCCTGGAGGTAGGCGGGCTTGATGTCGGCGAACGTCAGGCCGGCGCGCCTGAGCGCGGCGGCCAGCACGTAATGGCTCCCCGAGCCGCGGGAGACGCCCACCGTCTTGCCCTTCAGGTCGGCGATCGTGCGGATCGCGGAGTCGGCCGGCACGATGATCGCCTCGGCCGCGGGCGCGCCCCGCTCGCGGGCGTAGAAGGTGAGCGGCGCCTTGGCCGACTGGGTGAAGATCGGCACGGCGTCGGCGACGTCCGCATGAATATCCACGGCGCCGGCATTCATTGGCTCGATCACGCTGGTGAACAGGTGCCAGGACGGCGTGAAGCCCAGCGGGGCGAGCCGCTCGGCGAGCGTGCCCTTCACCTTCAGCACCGTGAACAGCACCGACGAGCGCTGCATGCTGATCTTCACCTCGCGCGGCGCCGCGCGTACGGCCGGCGCACCGAGCGCCAGGGCAGCGGCTCCGCCGAGCCCGGTGCGGAGGAGCGAACGGCGGGAGGGCGCGATCCGCCACGGGGTCTCGTCGGTCATCGAAGGCTCGCACATCGGCTGGAAGGCGGGAGAGAGGCCGATACGGTGGCGGCCACGCCGTCTCGGGCCCGCCCGCCGCTCGCCGGCTCGCGTATTGAAGTCGAGCAAGGGCGTCGGATCAAGAAACCGCGGTTTCGATTTTCCCCGGATGCGTGGAAGCGCCTTCTTCGATCGGCTCGTCGGAGAGAATAGGTCTCCTGTCTGTTCGTGAGCGGCGGTATGCAGATAATACTGAGATCCTGCCGAGCGATCGGTCCGAGCTTGATGATCCAGATCTGGACCGGGAAAACGTCTTCTTTCCTGTCGGCACAGATCGAAACGAAATTGCCTTGCTCTCCTCAAAGCCAGGGCAGACATTCCAAAAACATGTGCTTGCACGATGCTCGGCTTGAGATCGGAGGGCAATTCATCGATTTATCGGTCGCTCTGTCGCGCAGTCGGCCGGAATCGGGAAATCGTGTTCATGTCTCAGACGGATGCAGGCTGGGGTGCGGGGCCGAGCGGGCGCTACGACGAGCTCGCGGACCGGTTCCGCCCGGTCCTCGCTGAGATCCGCGCCACGGCGATCGAGCGGGACCGCAGCCGTCGCCTGCCTCATGCCGAGATCGGCTGGTTGCGGGAAGCCAACTTCACCACCCTGCGCCTCGCGCCGGCCGAGGGCGGCCACGGCGCGAGCCTGCCCGAGCTGTTCGCCCTGCTGGTCGAGCTGTCGGCCGCGGATTCCAACGTCACCAATGCGCTCCGGGCCCATTTCGGCTTCACCGAGGATGCACTCTGCTCGTCGTCGCCGGAATGGCGCGCGGCCTGGATCGGGCGGATCGGAGCCGGCGAGACCATCGGCAGCGGCGTCTCGGAAACGGGGCCGGCCAAGGTCGGCGCCTTCGACACGGTGGTGCGCCGGCGTGACGGCGCCCATGTGGTGGATGGCCGGAAATTCTACACGACCGGCTCGCTGTTCGCGGACTACATCCACCTCTCGGCCGAGGACGAAGCGGGCGGCCCGGTCACCGCGGCGGTGCCCGTGCGCGCGCCCGGCGTGACCATCGTCGACGATTGGGACGGATTCGGGCAGGCGCTCACCGCCAGCGGCACCGCGACCTTCGAGGGCGTGGTGCTCGATCCGGGCCTGATCAAGCCCGATCCCGCCCGCTTCCCCTATGCCATGGCGTTCTTCCAGCTCGTGCACCTGGCGACGCTGGCCGGCGTCGGCCGGGCTGCGGCCGACGACGTGGCGCGGCTAGTGGCCGAGCGGACCCGCGTCTACAGCCACGGCAATGCCGGGCGGACGGCCGACGATCCGCAGATCCAGGCGGTCGTGGGCCGCGTTCGGGCCAACGCCTACGCGGCGGGCGCGATCGTGCTCAAGGCCGCCGAGGCGCTGCAGAGGGTTTACGACGCGCACCGTGCCGGATCGCCGGATGCGGAGCGACAGGCGACGCTCGCCGATGTCGAGGTCAACCAGGCGGTCGGCGTGGTCACCGACCTGATCTTGACCGCGACGACCTGCCTGTTCGACGCGCTCGGCGCCTCCGCGGTCAAGGTCGGAACCGGGCTCGATCGCTACTGGCGCAACGCCCGCACCATCGCCTCGCACAATCCGCGGATCTACCGGGACCGCTCCGTCGGCGCCTTCGCGATCTCCGGCGCGGCGCCGCCGCGCCAATATCGCGTCGGATCGGCGTGAGGCGGCGACGGACATGGGACGCCGCGACCGCATGCGCCTGGGCGCGTTCCTGTATCCCGGCGGACACCATGTCGCCGCAGGCGGCATCCGTCGTCGCAGGCCGATGCCGGGATCAACGCCGCCCATGACCGGCAGATCGCCCGCACGGCCGAGGCGGCGAAGTTCGACCTGATCTTCCTCGCCGACGGGGTCAGCGTCCGGGGCGACGACCTCGAGGCCCTGAGCCGGACGGCGATCCGCTATGTCGGCCAGTTCGAGCCCTTGACCCTGCTGTCTCACCTCTCGGCGGTCACGGAGCGCATCGGCCTCGTGGCGACCGCGTCCACGACCTACAACGAGCCGTTCCACGTCGCGCGCAAGTTCGCCTTCCTCGACCATCTGAGCGGCGGCCGCGCGGGCTGGAACCTCGTCACCTCCGCCGACCCGCGCGAGGCCTGGAATTTCAGCCGCGCGAGCCACCTCGCTCATGCCGACCGATCCGCCAGGGCGGAGGAGTTCGTCGATGTCGTGCGCGGCCTGTGGGATTCCTACGCGGACGACGCCTTCGTGCGCGACCGCGAATCCGGGCGCTTCTTCGATCCCGAAAAGCTGCACCTCCTCGCGCACGAGGGGGCGCATGTTTCGGTGCGCGGCCCCCTCAACGTGCCGCGTGCGCCGCAGGGGCATCCGGTCGTGGTGCAGGCCGGCTCCTCGGAAGCCGGCAAGGCGCTCGCCGCCCGCACCGCCGAGGTGATCGTCACGGCCCAGCAGACGCTGGAGGACGCGGTCGCTGGGAGGCGCCATTCCGGACAGCCTAGGCCGCCAGCCTGCGCGCTTGCGCGGCGGTCGGATCGACCGTCAGGGCGATTTGACCCGATGGCGGGGCGGTCTGCACCGTGCTTTCGGCAGCCGGGTTGACGCCGAAGGTCGACATCGCCGCGACGAGCTGCGACGCCTGCGTCTGGGTTCCGGGATCGATGGCGGCCTCGCCGTTCGAGACCGGCGACGGGTTCGTCCGGAACCGCAAGGCGACGTCCGCGATGTCGCCGCGAGAGCCGTCGGCCCACGTGAACCTCCCGTCGGCCAAGATCGTGTTTCCGTGATCGAGGCGACCATCCGGCGTGGCGTTCAGATCGATAGACACGATGCCCAGATCGCCCAGGGAGTGGAGCGAACCGGGGTCCGATACCGCGGTCCCGGACGCATCGACCCAGACCTTCAGGTTGCTCCAGCCCGCATCATGCGCATCGAGCACGCTGTCCTGGTTCGTATCCGCGGCTCGTAGGGCTTCGAAGGTCGGCACGAGATCGGCAGCATCGGTCGGGGTCTGGGCGCCGCTCGGAAGGTCAACGAGATAGCCTTCGCCTGGCGTTCCCCATCCTGTCTGAACCCGGCGGCCGTCGTTCCCCATGTCGAAGCGCGCGGGCGAATGGTCGGCGTTCACGGTCTGAACGCCGCCGTGGGCGAGGTCGAGGATCAGCGGGTCGCCGAAGCCACCAAAGAAACCTCCGTCGTCCCCGCCGTCCGCACCGATTGACCCGTCCGAGCCGTCCGTGCTTCCGGGGCTGATGGATCCGTCCGACCCATCCGAGCCGTCCGCGCTTCCGGGGTTGATGGAGCCGTCCGACCCGTCCGAGTTGCCGGGGCTGATGGAACCGTCCGAGCCGTCCGCGCTGCCGGGGTTGATGGAGCCGTCCGACCCGTCCGAGCCGTCCGGGCTTCCGGGGCTGGTGGAGCCGTCCGAGCCGCCTGGATCGTCTCCTTGACCAGAACTGCTTGGATCATCCCCGCTATAGTATCCGTTGTCGAAAGGCGCGTTTCCTTCGTAATCGCTCATGAAGTCATCCGGGGACGTGATCTGGTCCCCCGGCGCAGATGAGTATCCGTCGCCCGTTCCGTTGAGAGACGCCTGCGTTTGGGGGCCGAAAAAGATCCCGGTGGTCTGGTGATCGATCGCATCCGAATTCTCGCGGTCATTGCTGACATTGAGCGTATCGGGATTACCGTCTGTATTTCCGACGTAGATGCGTTCGTCGGCGCCCCCGTTGATGGTGTTTCCCCCGCCATGGACGGCAATGCTGTCGCCGGTGTTGAGATTGATCGTATTACCAGAGCCGTCGATGTTCGCGGCCGAGTTGGCGGTGAGGTTGATGCCTTCACCCGATCCGCTGATGACCTCGTTCACGACCCCGGGCGCGGTGTTGACCGTGGAGCCGCTATCTCCGAGCGTTAGGGTTTGCTGGTTGTTGATAAGGCCGACAGTGCCGCCACCGTTGACGGTTGCGGTGGTTCCGTCACCGCCGAGGTTGACTACGTCGTTGCCCGTGTCGCCGTTGACGGTTTGGTTTTGGCCAAACACGCCGATCTGATTGTCGGCGTTGCTCTGAAGTTGAATAACGTCCCCTGTCCCAGAAATGTTTATTAATTCACCTGACATAATATTTATATTTGCGCCGTCAAAATTATAATTTCCTCCAGCATATATATCGACAGATTGTAGATTTCCACTCTGATCGTAATGGCAGACCGAATTTTCAACACCTGTTGTACTATAGTCGGTGATATTGTTGTTACCGTCTTCGTCTTGGCTTTTATATTTATATGCACCAGCCTCACCAATATCTGGGGCGTCATATTCATCTTTTTGCGCCTTAGGCGATAGAAATTGCTTAATACCGCTGTTTTCATCCCTAAGGATATCTATTGCTTGTGCGGTATTATTAATTTGATCTAATTTTATGCCGCTTGCCAAAAACGCATCATTTTGATTTGCATCAGCTAGGTCACTAGTGCGCGCGGCATTTTCATCACTATCATGATTTCCAAACAACCTGTTTGCCGTGTCTATAGTTATGGTCCTAAATAAATAATCGCCGACTGCATTGTCGTGCCCAATCCTTGTGTCCCCAGACAGGTCTGGGAATTCTACGTGTACTGCTTCATGCACTGCGGTGATCTCAAAGGGCTTGGCTACGTCATTTGAATTTATCATCACAACGCCCCCGGCGCCATCGGGATGCATATTGTTAATATTAAACGTTGTGACTGCATTCACCCCGCTGCCGCTCGTTGTTGCATTTTTAGCTGGATCGCCGTTTGAAAAAGCAATTCGATAGCTGGTATACTGTCCTTGTATCAAATCTGACGTTTGCGCGTCGCAGTAAAGCGTTGCAAATGTTGATTTCACCGACGATAACATACTTGCTGGACCGCCAGTATAGTCAATTGTCACATTGCCAATTCTTTGTGTGTTAGCCATTTATCATCTCCATGCAGAATTAATGATGTGTTGATTTTACTTTAGGTTTGTCTTTTCCCAGGTGCCATTTAATCCGCAATCTTCGAACTGTAATTCGGAATTGTCTATTAAAACATTGTATTTACATTTATCTATTTCATTTGGAGAGGGCCACCCATTTCCGGGAAACCCCATGATTGTGATAGAGGTTGATGTGGCCTGGAAAATACCATTTTCAGAAAATGCTTCGCCGTTTTTTGATGTAATTCCGGTAACTGTGCCCTTTGAGTCAAAGCACAAGCGATCGATAATCTCTCCATCTGATTTTTTCCAGCACCCTAACGCAAACAAGTAAAATGGTATATTTCTGTTTTTGGCGTATGAATGTCTCGGAATGGCAGTGAAAAAAATTATAGCTACAAGAAGATATGATCGAGATGTTGCAATCAGAAATTTGACAATCCAGACGGATATTAGGGAGATAACGGCCAACCAGACGGATATCGGGGAGATAACGGCCGATTTTCTATAAAATTTTACCGTCATGCCCGGCCTCCTCGACATGTTTCTCGATGGGATTCAAGAGGAAAGCGATCGCCCAGTGCTGGCTGGTGGCGATGTCGACCTGCGCTGGCATCCTCAGCCGCAGTGCAATGTCCGCCCCCTCCGCGCGGATCTGCGCGCGATCCAAGGAGCCGAGGAGATGGTAGCCCTGTCCCTCGCGGTCGCCCGACAGGCCGTGAAGTTGCGCCCGACTGATCGTTGGCAACACCTACTCGTTTCTGTCTAGTAGTTGTAGCATTGTTATATAAAACGCTATAGATGCTGATAAGCGACGAAGCAGATATGTCATTTGGGTTGTCGGTGACAACGACATTGTGAAATCCGCGATGAAATCCGTGCCCGGTTATGACAATCGAGCGGTCGACCCAAGCATCGGTGTCGATCAATTTATGAGCATAATTCACCAGTGCATCTTGGTGGCTCCCGCTAACGATGATTTTGACCGGGGCGCCATCAACAGTTTGTGCCATTTTCTTCTCCTAACAATGACGTTCAATTTATCCTGCAGAGTCGATTTATTTGACTTCTTTCAACGTCTATTCTTTTTATTTTTCCATCAGGGCTTCTTGTTGCATGAATAATAAAACTGCCTCCCACTATATCTGTCACTACTATGTATCTGCTGATGGAGGACTCATCCGGCAATTGTTCGATGTGATCATATGTTTCCATAAAAATCCCTTTGACATTCTCGACTGAATACGTCGGGTTGCCTCTTACAGTAGTTATTACAGCACTTTCATCAGAGGTATGAACTTTAAATATCTGATGTCCATCCAGCTTGTAAACGAATGTGTCTTTGTCTCTCGTCGGGGAAAAGCTTTTGATTTTGGATACAAATTCCTTTATGTCTGTACATCTATTAAATATTATTTCCGCATACGATCTTGAACATGAGGATGATATTGTGAAATAAAACACGATAAATAACACGTGCATTGTCAACGTACGGAAATAAGCGACCTGTCCTCTGGTTCTATCGTTCATGTCCTGCCTCCGAGACGTGTTTCTCGATGGGATCGAGGAGGAAGGCGACGATCCGGCGCTTGCCCGTGGCGATGTCGACCTGCGCCGTCATCCCCGGCCGCAGCGCCACCTCCGCCCCTTCCGCGCGGACCTGCGCCCGACACCGAAGCCCGCAAGTGCCGCAAGGCCTCGCGCTGGCGCTCCTTGCGCAGCCTCTGGTCGGCCACCGCCACCTTCTGGAGCGCCTTCACCCGCTGGTCGGCCGCCTCGTTCGGGTGATACTGATGTCACCGATCAAAGTAATGACATCGGCGGATTGAGTATTAACGGAAGCGCCTTGATTATGGCCTGCAATCAATTTGTTTATTTGGAGATCGGCCGCTACCATACCAACCGTAACTGCTATCAGAGTAGCTACGGCAGTAAACAATCCTGCGCCCATTGCTGAAAGCTGAGCACTATTGTTCGCCTGCGATAGGGTATCTGAACCAACGCTTGTGGTCGAGTCGATCCCACCAGCCGCACCGGTGATCCGACCAATAACATCAATTGATGGCATTTTGATTTTCCTGTGAGATGGACGCTTAGATTATGTTGTAGATCTTTGTCGCACGGTACTATCGTCTTCGTATTGATTTGTTTTATTATTTGGTCATAAAAACTTTTTAACAATAAACATCATAAAAACTATGGACGAGTTCAGCACTATGAAATATGTCATCGGCCTTTTGTTATATACTTTCATTATGCTTGACACCAACTCTTCGTGTCTTGTCAGTATAAGCCATAGTGACGCGACAAAAGGTAGTATATCTACGCATGATAAAATAATAGATAAATCCGCATAGTAGTTTCTCTGGCCGTTATTGATTTTACTGAAGTAATAAGCTGATGTAAGGAATAGTGGTATCAGAATTATGGATGTTGTAGTTGCCAACTTTAGGACTCTAGTGTTCCGCATGTAGGTCCTCATTTGGACTAAGTTAAATTTATTTAAGAATCTGCTTGTGGTTTTTGCTAGATTTATTTATCGTTCATGTCCTGCCTCCGAGACGTGTTTCTCGATGGGATCGAGGAGGAAGGCGATGATCCGGCGCTTGCCCGTGGCGATGTCGACCTGCGCCGTCATCCCCGGCCGCAGCGCCACCTCCGCCCCTTCCGCGCGGACCTGCGCCCGATCCAGCAAGACGAGGAGACGGTAGCCCTGTCCCTCGCCATCGCCGGATGCGGTCGGCGCTGGCGCCTGCCCCGGCGGCTTCGGCGCGACGCTCGCCTCGCGGCTCACCAGCCGGACCGCGCCCGGCACCGTGCCGTACCGCGTGAACGGGAACGCCTCGAGCTTCGTCTCCGCCCGCTGGCCCTCGCGCACGAACCCCATCTCCCGGTGCGGCAGGAACGCCTCGACCTCCAGGCGCGCCGCGTCCGGCGCGATCGTCATCAGGCTCTCGGCCGCGTTCACCACGCCGCCGAGGGTGTGCACCTTCAGGTCCTGCACCACGCCCGACACCGAAGCCCGCAAGTGCCGCAAAGCCTCGCGCTGGCGCTCCTTGCGCAGGCTCTGGTCGGCCACCGCCACCTTCTGGAGCGCCTTCACCCGCTGGTCGGCCGCCTCCTTCAGGAACTGCGCGTGCACCTGCGTCCGCTTCTGCTCCAGTCCCGCGATCTCCGCACGGAGCTGATGCGCCTGCTCGGGCAGGGATCGTTTCTCGGTCTGCTTGTCGATCAGGTCGTACTGCGCCTGCAGCAGATTGAGCTTCGAGGCGTTGCCGCGATCGTACAGGCCCTTCTGCGTCGCGTAGCGGTCCTCGGCCAGCGGGGTCAGCTCGGTGTTCCTGGCCGTCTCGAACGCCTTGGCGGCGAGGGCCGCAGTCTTGTCGGCGATCTCGCTGCCGAGCTCGGCCAGGGCCGCGCGGTGCTCGCTCATCTGCAGCCGCACCTGCTCCTGCGTCGCCGCGAGCAGGGCCGGCTCCACCTCCGCCAAGGGCGCGATCACCGGCTCGGGCGTCTCGCTCAGGAGCAGGCGCGCGGCCTCCGCGTCGAGGAGCGCCTGCATCCGCTCCATGCGGGTGGCCTCCAGGTCCGCCGAGGCCTCCGTCGGGTCGAGGTCGACCAGCACCTCGCCCTCCGCGACATGCTGTCCCTCGAGCACGTGGATGCCGCGCACCACGCTCGTCTCCAGCGGCTGCACCAGCTTGACCTCGCCGACCGGCACGACGCGCCCCTGCGCGGTGGCGACGATCTCGATCTCGCAGAAGCAGACCCAGCCGACGGCGCCGGCGACCAGCGCCATCAGGACCCAGCCGGTCGCCCGCAAGGTCGGCGAGGCCGGCGTCTCCAGCAGCTCGAGGTGGGCCGGAAGGAAGGCCCGCGCCGTCGCCCTGCCGGCCTCGGGGATCGGGAAGGGGTGAACCTGGCCCATCGTCAACCTCCCGCCACGGCGACGAGGCCGGCGTAGAGCCCACCGGGCCGGGTCGCGAGATCCTGGTGCGTGCCCTCCTCGGCGAGCCGGCCGCGGTCCATCACCAGGATGCGGTCCGCCCCGCGCACCGTCGAAAGCCGATGGGCGATGATCAGCACCGTCCGCCCCCGGCAGATCGCGCGCATGTTGGCCTGGATCGCCCGCTCGCTCTCGTAGTCGAGGGCGCTCGTCGCCTCGTCGAAGATCAGGATGCGCGGATCGGTGGCCAGCGCCCGGGCGATGGCGATCCGCTGGCGCTGACCGCCCGAGAGGTTGGCGCCGCGCTCCTCCAGGACGGTGTCGTAGGCCTGGGGCAGCTCCAGGATGAAGTCGTGCGCTCCGGCGAGCTGCGCCACCGCGATCACCCGCTCCATCGGCAGCGACGGATCGGCGAGCGCGATGTTCTCGCGCACCGTGCGGGCGAACAGCACGTTCTCCTGCAGCACCACGCCGACCTGCCGCCGCAGCCAGGCCGGGTCCATCAGGGCGAGGTCGACGCCGTCGATCAGCACCTTGCCGCGCTCGGGCACATGCAGGCGCTGGATCAGGCGCGTCAGGGTCGACTTGCCCGAGCCGGAGCGCCCGACGACGCCGACCACCTCGCCGGCCCGGATCGCGATGTCGACGGCGCGCAGGACCTCGGGGCCGTCGGGGCGGTAGCGGAAGCTCGCGCCCTCCAGCCGGATCGCGCCGCGCAGCGGCGGCAGGTCCTGGCGGGTGCCGGTGCCGGCGAGTTCCGTCGGCGTGTTCAGGATGTCGCCCAGGCGCTCGACGGAGAGGCGGAACTGCTGGAAGTCCTGCCAGAGCTGGGCCAGCCGCAGGACGGGCTGGTTGACCTGCCCGGCCAGCATGTTGAACGCGACCAGCGCCCCGATCGTGAGGGCACCGTCCATCACGTCGTGCGCACCGAACCACAGCACGATCGCCGTCGTCAGCTTGGCCACGAGCTGGATGGCCTGGCTGCCGGCGGCGGCGAGCGACACCACCCGGAACGAGGCGGCGATGTAGGCGGCCAGCCCCTCCTCGTAGCGCCGGCGCGCCTGCGGCTCGATCGCCATGGCCTTCACGGTCTCGATGCCCGCCAGGCTCTCGACGAGGAACGATTGCTGCGCGGCGCCCTGCCGGAACTTCTCGTCGACCCGTCGCCGCAGCATCGGCGTGAGAATCAGGCTCAGGGCGACGTAGAGCGGCAGCCCCAGCACGACGATCAGGGTCAGCCTCGGGCTGTAGCTGGTCATCACCGCCAGGAAGACGAACGAGAACACGAGGTCGACGGTCAGCGTCATCGCCGACGAGGTCAGGAACTGGCGCACGTTCTCCAGCTCGCGCATCCGGGCGACGGTCTGCCCGGTGGCGCGCGCGCCGAAGTACGCGATCGGCAGGTCGAGCAGGTGCCGGAACACCTGCGCGCCCAGCACGGCGTCGAGCCGGCTGGTGGTATGCGCGAAGACATGGGTCCTCAGGTAGCCGAGCACCGCCTCGAAGCCGGTGACGGCCACGAGCCCGAGCACCAGCACGTCGAGGGTGGTCAGCCCCTTGTGCACGAGCACCTTGTCGACCACGACCTGGAAGAACAGGGGGGCGGCGAGCCCGAGGAGCTGGATGACGAAGGAGACCGCCAGGATCTCGCCGAACAGGGCCTTGAACCGGGCGGCGGCCGGCAGGAACCAGGCGAGGCTGAAGCGAGTCTCGTGCGGGCCGGGCGCCCCGTCACGGCTGGTCAACAGGACGAGCTCGCCCGACCATTCCTGCGCCAGATCCGCATCGGTCCAGACGGCGGGCGCCTCGCCGGGCCGCTGCACCAAGGTGCGATCGTCCTGCCGGCGGGCCAGCACGAAGAACCGGCCGTCGCGGGATCGGCCGATGGCCGGCAGCGGAAGCGCGGCGAGGCGGGCCGGCCGCGATCGAACCGCTCGGGCGCGGAAGTGGCTGCGCCGCGCGGCCAGGACCAGTTCCGATAGCGTCAGAGGCTGTCCCGGGCGTCCGGTCTCGTGCGCGATCCGGGACAGGTCCAGCGGCCGCCGATGAACCGCGGCGACGATGGCGAGGGAGAGGCCGCCCGTGTCGATCAGCGCGTTTTGCTGCTGTCCGGTCCGATGATCGTCGGATGAATGCGCGGCCTGATCGAGCAAAACCGATGCTCCCCCTCGGCTAGGAACGTTAGCCGGATGCCTAGGATCGATATGGCATCTGTAGGCCCGTTTTCTCAAAAACCATGGTCATGAGTCAAGGCCGCGAGAGACTTTGTTAACGATCAGAAATAACGCCTAAATGAATGCAAGATCCTATTTCGAGGGATTCGGATACAGGCTTCCCGCTGGCATTCGGCGCATTCCGCGACGCGCACATGGCATGCGCGCTTCTCATGTCGGCCGACGCCCATCATTCAAAAGGCATTATTCAAGTGCGGATATAAGAAAACATGCTTGACGTGAGCGGGATTCGATCCTAGCCGCTTCCCGGCGGCGTGAGCTTCGATTGCTTGGATAAGGGCAGGATCCTTATGCAAATCACTGGCGCAATTGGTCGGCTGGACACTATCAACGCGGATCCCGGTAGTAGATCCTTCGTTGATACGGATACGGTCTCCGCGGTCCTCTCGATCCTCGCGGCCGCGCATCGACGCCCGATCGGCATCGCTCGCATCGGCCGCGACGACGGACGCCTCGGCCAGCCTCCTAACCTCCAGGAACGCGTCCCGGCCGCACCCTGACCAGCGACCCGGCGAGGCCCCCGACGGCCAGGAGCGCGGACGCGCTCGCGCGGGCCTGGTCCGGCGATCTCCTCCCCCTCGGCGCACGCGAGGGCACGGCGGGGGCGCCTCGATCTTACTTGGTTCCCGACCGCAACTGCTTGGTTCGAGGCGCGGTCGACGAGGTCCGATCACGCTCGACGTGCTGGTCCTCGGCTTGGCCGCGTTCGCCGTCGTCGAACTCAGGTTGTCTTCCTTCGCACGAATAGGGGGCAGCGCACACAGGCATGGAGGCGTGAATCGATGGAACGATGGGAAGCGTCACTCATCGGCTGCTGGCTTGATCCGGGTTCCAAGAAACGGATGGACGTTGGGCCATAATAATAAGACGCATCGATCCAGCAGAACTCTATACTCTGATGGCGCGAGCGGTGCGCTGAAGCGGCTTAGCGTAGAGCGATGCCGTCGGGCTCCGGTACCGCCGCCCCAGCTCACGTTTCATGCGGCAGGCGACGAGCCTTGCCATTTCCTCACAACCGGGTGCGCGACATATGGCGGAGAGCAAGCATGAGCAGTAAGCATTCGTCACGCCTGAACGCGAGAAGACGGCGCGGCGCGATATATCTATGTCTTTACTTGATTTCTGCCAGTGCAACACCGGGCCGCGCAGAGGTGAGGGCAGATGACGCAACCCGGCACGAATCGATCACTCCGGAAACATTCGAAAAGGAATACGTCGAATTAAAAGAGACAAAGCATTTGAGAGCGACGCACAATTCCGAGACTGTCGATATCGTCATCGACACATATGTCAAAGAAATCTACAATAATCACAGCTATAAGATTCATATATTCAGCACCGAAGCCGAAGGTCGCAGATACATTATACCATTCGATCAGCCGGATCATTCATCAGAAGATTTCATCGGCTCTGCATTGTATGACAAATGTCAGGGAAGCGAGGTCAGATTCAAAAACTCTGATGGTCAAATTCGCATTCTTGAGATCAAGCCCATATGGTCTGATCGGCATCAAGCAAGATATGTACTAAGTCAACTTTCATTTGAGGACGGCAGTATCGCGGGCATCACAAAGATGTACTTCTCCGTCGTGGGGGAGGGGCAATTTACACACCAATGCAAAGATGAGGAATAGGCAGGAGAATTAGGCAATGTCATATATCGCAGCCATGCAGGGGGCCGGTACCTCACGGGTTTATCTTTATGGGAACGGCAATGTCGACATTCTCAGTGGAGGAACGAGGGCCGCAAGCGCCTACGATCCGAACGACACCTGCGCGCCTTACGAGCCCGGCGATCCGGAGCCCGGAACGCCTTTCGATCCCGGTGTGCCTGCATTCCGGGTCTCCCGAAGCCGGGCTCCGGTTGAGCGCCGAGGATGGCAGCTACCGGATCGCGGTGGGCCCGGACGGGAGGGCGTGAACGTCGCAGCGCACACCATGCCATTGCATCCCGGAACGGCGGCCCAGACGGATACCGGAACAGGTCAACGGCCTGCGACCGCGGTCCTGTTCGATCCGATCGCGAAGCATCTCGCGGAGGCGGGCATGAGGGACAAACCTCACTGCGCCGTGAATGCTGATCGCTGATGTTTTAGACAGGCGCGAGAAGATGAGCATCATCAAAAAGTTTAATCAAGGATTCATTCTGAGTTCTATAGCGATAGTAATTCTATTTACTGTTGTATATAACTTTTACGGGCTGATCGGGTTGTTCGTGGGGACAGTCAGATCTACCGAAGACAAAACAAGAGATGCAATGTTCGATAAGGCAATCGAGCAAATTTCTGATGATAAGAGCAAAAAAATCGAACTTTACGATGTCGATCTATCGCACTATTTCGCAAATGTAAGATCCGGCCTAACCGATAAGGAGTACGAAAACTATATCGATAAGCGGCTCGGATTAAAAAGAGGTCCGACAGTATCGGAATAACTCGGATATTCACCGGTCTACCAGCTCTTTGGAGGTATCTCCGGTCTTACACTCAAATCCTACAGTCATAGGTTTTCGCTAGACGAACTATTGATATTTGGTTTTTTATATTATGATCCACAATATTCAAAGTTGATAAATTATGGAACATATCTTGTTTATACAGGCGCATTCTAGGAAAACAACGATGGCGACGATCGAGTTGTTTTTCAAGCCGGCAACGAGCTCTGGCGTATCTTCTACTGATGGCGTCGGTGTCGCGAGCCACGGGTTCCTCATTTATAGGGATGATGATGGGCAAGTTACTGGATATGCAAGAGGGGGCCCAGAAGCAGCGAGAACATCAAGTTTGACTGGCTTGGGTGTATTCGGCAATATTGTTACGGATCATGGTCCATATGTTCGGGGCACTAGAGATTTCGATGAGTCGGCCCTTACTAATTCTGGATTCGTTGTGCATAGTGGAACAAATGATGAAATAGAGGCAATAAAGCAAAAAGATTACAATACTTTGGATCAAATTCAAGATCTTGGATTAAAATACAGTCCGTTTTACAGCAATAGCAATTCCGTCGTTGGGACAATATTGAAATCTGACGGTTTCGATGTTCCCCAAGCGGCCTTGAAAAGTATTTATTCGGCTCCTGCCATCGACCAAGATCTGCTAGATCAGAATTTCATTAACAATGATCGGCAAACACAAGACGCTTTGCGAAATCTATCTGATTCACCGACAACTTACGATGCTTTATCATTTGAGGAAGGTAAGGCAGGCGGTATTACAGCGGTAAGGGGTAATCAAGTCCCTGTAAATCAATCCGACCAAAAGATAGCAGTTGTGGATGATTCTACGGTAAGTATAAATGGGGGCAGAAATAGCATAATTTTTGGAATCAATGCCGGCGGCGCGATTTCTGGCACTGGCAATACCATCAACCTGCAGGCCGACAGCAACGAGACCATCGGCATCACGGGTCAGGGGCTGACCGTGACCGGAGACGCCGGCAACGACGTGGTCAACCTCAATGCCGACACCGCGGCCACGGTTTCGGGCGGCGGCTACGTCGGCCTCTGCGGCGACCGCGCGAGCGTCACCCTCACCGACCCGGGCTCATCGGTGCAGATGGTGGGCAATGCCGAGAACGAGTCCGTCAGCGCCAACAATTCCACCATCACATTGAGCGACGGCTCGCTGGTGAACATCAACGGCACCAGCGATACCATCAACCTGCAGGCCGACAGCAACGAGACCATCGGCATCACGGGCCAAGGGCTGACCGTGACCGGAGACGCCGGCAACGACGTGGTCAACCTCAATGCCGACACCGCGGCCACGGTTTCGGGCGGCGGCTACGTCG
>NZ_JAKSXU010000218.1:0-389 GCF_022829325.1 Methylobacterium sp. J-092
TCGTCCTGCGCCCGGGCTACCCCGCCTCGCCGGCGGCCCCCGACGAGCTCCAGGCCTTCGTGCGCCCGCGGCTCTCGGCCCACGTGTACCCGCGCGAGAGCGCCTTTCGCGACGCGCTGACGATGACCACCACCGACAAGCTCATCCGCCGGGTGCTGCGCGACGCGAAGTGAGGCGGGTGGCCTCCCTCCCCCTTCCGCGTGGGAGGGTGGCCCTCGCGACAGCGAGGGTCGGGCGAGCGGAGGAACCTCCCCGGCCAGCGCGCTCCCCTCTCCCGAGTCGCGTCGAGCGCCACCCTCCCCCGCAGAGGGGGGAGGGAGCTGCCCCTAGTTCGATAGCATCACGATATCGACCCAACGAAAAAGGGCCGGGCAATCGCCGCCCGGCCC
>NZ_JAKSXU010000219.1:0-738 GCF_022829325.1 Methylobacterium sp. J-092
CGACGCCGGTGATCCAAGCTTGTACGGCCTTCGCAACGAACTCCGGTCCGTTATCCGAACGGATATGGCCAGGCACGCCACGCAGGATGAACAAGTCCGAGAGCACATCGATGACGTCGATCGCTTTCAGCTTGCGGGCGACCCGAATCGCCAGGCATTCATGGGTGAACTCATCGACCACATTGAGCATCCGGATCTTGCGTCCGTCATGCGTGCGGGCCTCGACGAAGTCGTACGACCACACGTGATTGCGGTGTTCCGGGCGAAGACGGACGCAGGAGCCGTCGTTGTCCCAGATCCGCCCCCGCTTGGGCTGCTTGGCCGGTACTTTCAGACCTTCACGCCGCCAAATCCGCTCGATGCGCTTGTCGTTGACGAACCACCCGGCCGCCTTCAGCAACGCGCTGATCTTGCGGTAGCCGTAGCGCCCGTACTTCTCGGCCAACGCCACGAGATCGGCCGTCAGCGCCTCTTCGTCGTCGCGGCCCTGCGGTACCTTGCGCTGTGTCGAGCGATGCTGTCCGAGCGCCCGACAAGCGCGACGCTCGGAGACGGGCATCGTCCGCATGATGTGCTCGACACAGACGCGTCGGCGCGCGGGGCTCGAGACGTCTTCCCCGTGACGCCTCCTGCGAGATCAGCTTGTCGAGGGTTAGATCCGCAATCGACTTTCGCAGCCGAGCATTCTTCGTCTCCAGAGCCTTCATCGCGCTGACCAGCTCGCGAATTGTTCGCCCC
>NZ_JAKSXU010000010.1:0-301 GCF_022829325.1 Methylobacterium sp. J-092
CGCCGCGACGGTGTCGCACACGGGTGCGCTCTCCATCTCGCCCACCCGCCTGCCACTCAACATCGCCACCCGCACACCGACCGCCTCCGGCACCCTTAGCGCGTTCGTGCGCCTTGGAGCCGGCAGCGGCTCCGGCTCTTCCGGTCTCGGCACCTCGGGCACGAACCCGCGCATCGGCAACGCCTACCCGGCCCTCGGTGTCGATCAGTTCGGCCTGCTGCAGCAGTACGTGAACGCCGACAAGGCCTTCATCCAGTTCGCGGGCTTCACCGCCGGTCGCGCCTCGTCGTTCTTCGACTTC
>NZ_JAKSXU010000012.1:0-414 GCF_022829325.1 Methylobacterium sp. J-092
GCGTACCTGGCCATATCCGTTCGGATAACGGCCCGGAGTTCGTTGCGAAGGCCCTCCAAGCTTGGATCACCGGCGTCGGAGCAAAGACGGCCTACATCACGCCAGGCTCACCGTGGGAGACCGGCTACGTCGAAAGCTTCACCGCGCGGCTTCGCGACGAACTCCTAAACGGCGAGATCTTCTACACACTCAGGGAAGCGCAGGTCGTCATCGAAAGCTGGCGACGTCCCTACAACGGCGTGCGCCCGCATGCCTCTCTGGGATACCGCCCGCCGGCCCCGGAGGTGTTCATGCCAGCCTTCTCCGCTTGGCCGGCTGCGCTTGCCAGACCAGCTCCGCCGGCCAAGCTACCCGTGGCGGAGCGGCCCACCGTGCACTAACTCTACCCTTGGACCACCTCGTGGGGGCCGATCA
>NZ_JAKSXU010000014.1:0-364 GCF_022829325.1 Methylobacterium sp. J-092
TCCTTCACCGGCGACCAGATCAGGCTCGCGCCGGCGACGAACTGGTAGGTGTCGCGAAGCGCCTGGCTGAGCTGGTAGAACCGGGTGCCGGGCGTGCCGACCGAGTTCGCACCGAAGCCGGTACCACCGGTGAGCGTGAACGCATCGCCCTGACCGGCGCGGGCGCCGGCCGAGAAGCTCTGCTCGCCGTAGGAGCCGAAGGCGGCCGAACGCAGCTCAGGCGACCAGTAGTGCAGGTACGAGCCGACCACGGTGAAGCTGTCGGACTTCGACATCTGGCCGGTGTAGGGGTTGATCGTCGCGTCGGAGAAGTACTGCGCGAACTTCTGACCCTGGATCGTGGTCGTACTCTGGGTGTACGAGC
>NZ_JAKSXU010000018.1:0-1542 GCF_022829325.1 Methylobacterium sp. J-092
CAGGACTTCACCAAGAACCTCCAGAACGTGCTCGACACCGGCGCCTCCAAGCTCACCGATGCCGACCTCAACGAGGAGGCCGCGAACTCCCAGGCCCTGTCGACCCGCCAGTCGCTCGGCATCTCGGCCCTCTCGCTGGCCAACCAGGCCCAGCAGGGCGTGCTTCAGCTCCTCCGCTAAGCACCGCCCACCATCACGACGCGATGAAGCGGCTGGGGCATCGCCCCGGCCGCTTTTTCATTTTCTGTCCGCGATGCGTCTTCGATCGTCGATCTTCCCTAATCACGCGCGCAGCCAGCCGAAATCTCAGACTTCATTAACCGGAATGCAAGGAACGGCGTGCTTAGTTAACCCTAACATCGCCTAAGCAAGACGGATCATCCCATGTCCTCGGAAGTCACGCTCTCTGCCGCCACGCGCCAGAACCTGCTCTCGCTGCAGGATACGGCGGCGCTCTCGTCGACGACGCAGAACCGTCTTTCCACCGGCAAGAAGGTTTCCTCGGCCCTCGACAACCCGGTCAACTTCTTCACCGCGCAGAGCCTGTCGAACCGCTCCTCGGATCTCGGCACCCTGCTCGACAGCATCTCCAACGGCGTGCAGACGATCCAGGCGGCCAACCAGGGCCTGACCTCGATCCAGAAGCTCGTGGACTCGGCCAAGTCGACCGCCAACCAGGCACTCGCCACGCAGCTCAACACGAGCGGAACAGCCGGTGCCGCCTTCTCCGCCGCTGCCGGCACGATCAATTTGCAGGTCAACGGCACCGCGGTCTCGACCACGCTGACCGCCAGCGACACCATCGACACGACCATCGCCAAGCTGAACGCGGTGGTCGGTCCCCAGGGCGCGGGCAACGCGTTCAGCAAGGACACGACCGGCACGAAGATCGTCGTCAGCGCCAGCGCCGACCTCGAGTTCTCGACGCCCGGCGACCAGACCGCGCTCGGCTTCACCAGCGGCACCGCCAACTCCGGTCCCCAATACGGCACCACCTCGACGGCGGGTCAGAGCTCGAACCTGACGGTGACCGGGGTCAAGGAGCGCGCGGCCCTCGCCAAGCAGTACAACAGCCTGCTGACGCAGATCGACCAGCTCGCCAAGGACTCGAGCTTCAACGGCACCAATCTGCTGTCGAGCAGCGCCACCACCAACAAGCTGCACATCTCGTTCAACGAGAAGGACACCTCGAACCTCGACGTGCAGGGCGTCGATGCTACCTCGGTCGGCCTCAGCCTCACGGCGATCACCGGCAACTCCGGTGCATCCTCGAATGGGCAGGGCAACTTCCTGATCGACAACGACGTCAAGACGACGCTCACCAGCCTGACGAACGCGTCCTCGACCCTGCGCTCGCAGGCCTCGACCTTCGGCTCGAACCTGTCGGTGGTGCAGAACCGTCAGGACTTCACCAAGAACCTCCAGAACGTGCTCGACACCGGCGCCTCCAAGCTCACCGATGCCGACCTCAACGAGGAGGCCGCGAACTCCCAGGCCCTGTCGACCCGCCAGTCGCTCGGCATCTCGGCCCTCTCGCTGGCC
>NZ_JAKSXU010000028.1:0-8320 GCF_022829325.1 Methylobacterium sp. J-092
GTCTAGGACATATGTCTTGATTGGATCTGTATTCCCCGTCTGATGGAGATCCGATGATTTACGCGGCAGCCGCGGTTATCCTCGGCCTTTCGTATTCCATCAACCCTTGGGGAACGTCTTTGTCAGCTCTACGGTTGGACAATAGCGAGCTAAGGCTTACAAGAAGGTGATCGCCCAACCAATATGACAATCGTCGAATTAATCCGTGCCTTTGGCCGGGATCTTCCTATTGGTATCGTCATTACGGAGGCTGCTCTTGAGCCGCCTGGGCCGATTATCACCTACGTCAACCCAGCCTTTGGGAAGTTAGTCGGACGCGATCCAGACGAGATTGTTGGTCTGAGCCCACGCTTCATGCAAGGTCGAGAGACGCGCAGGGCGACGCTCGATATCTTCCACCATGCCTTGAAAAGGGGAGAGCGCTTCCACGGCTACCTGACGAACTACAGAGGTGATGGAACACGATATCGCGCCGAGATCGATTGCCGTCCCATTCGCAATATGCGCGGCGAGATCGAGGGCTTTATCTCATTCGAGCGTGAGGTGATCCGCCGAATTGGGCGCCCGATTGCAAACATCGCAGGGCGCTACGAGGACGCTTCGGCAAGTAACGATCAGTTAGGGAATGCCTTGCGGGCCTTGGGCATTTTTGTCGCATGAAACCAGGCTTATAGCTCTCCAGTTCCTGCTATGTCAGCCTAATAACTAAATCTGCGCCCCCGAAAAATATCATATGATCATATTTTATCATTGTACATCATTTGATATTAATTTGAAATAAACTTGTGTGATGCTATAGAAATTTTCTTATCAGCACTCTGTGGTGCTATAGAAAATTAATTCTAGCTATCATTCGTAGCAAAGTTTGTCTTCAGCCGCCGCATACCAGGTGGTTTCAAGGCGTGGTCAATCTAGCGGTTTAGTCGGGAGTATCAACCGATGGTGTCGGCTGAAGAAAGCAACCGTCTAGACGCGCTTCTCAGATTAGACCTCCTTGACACGTCACCGGGGGAGAACTTCGATCGTATCACACGAATGGCAAGCCAGATTTTCGACCTGCCAATCGCAGCTATATCTCTCACCGATAGCGACAGACAATGGTTCAAGTCGCGGGTCGGCGTAGAACACAGCTCGATCCCACGTGAGAAGGCACCATGTGCTGAAGTGGCCGAGAGTCGCGACCTGTTGGTGATCGAGGACTTTCTCACAGATCCCTGTTATCACGACAGCGTCTTGGCAAGAGCTGGAATACGTTTCTATGCTGGGGTTCCACTCATGACGCGCGACGGTTTCGGTCTTGGCGCCATGTGTGTGCTCGGAACATCCCCGCGACAGGCAGAGCCCTCTGAGCTAGCGGCCCTTCACGATCTCGCCGCTATGGTGATGTCGCAGATCGAGTTGCAGCATGCCTTCGGACGCATTGATCCGATCAGTGAACTTCCGAACCGAACACAGTTTTTCGATGACCTTAGCGATCTGGCTCGTAATGATACAACAAAAGCGCAAAATATCGTGATTGTTGTTGATTTGATCTCTGTTGAGCAGATGAACCATGCTGTACGCGTCATGGGCTCGGCCGTTATCGATGATCTCGTCAGAATATCAGCACGCAATTTTCGGTCCTTGATTGGGCCGCAGCGAAAAGCATATCATATCGGAAGTACACAGCTAGCGGCATTAGCACCCGAAAGCATGGACGAATTTGCCTACGTCAATCTTTTGAGCACGCAGGCTCAGAAACTCCGAAAGCTAGGCGGGCCGGATATGATTGGCACCGTCGCGCTGGGGATCGCTCCCTTTATCCTGGGAGAGCTACCCCCGAGCGACATTTTGAGGATTGCCCAGGGAGCAGCGCAGGACGCTCGTGCGACAGGCAAGCTTTTTCAAATCCATTCGAACACCTCGGACAACGCCTTCCAACGAAGCTTCATGCTGTTGCGGGATTTCGAGGCAGCGTTGCAGAAGCCCTCAGAGTTTTCTCTCGCCTACCAGCCTCGCGTCGATCTCGCCTCCGGACGTTGTGTGGGCGCCGAGGCTTTGATGAGGTGGACGCATCCGACGCTCGGGTCGATCGCTCCAGGTGAGTTCATCCCTCTGATCGAGCGCATGGTCCTGGCAACACCAACAACAGCCTGGGTGCTGGACACTGCTGTCTCACAGCTGGCGCAGTGGCGAGAGATGGGCTTGGAGCTGATCATCTCGGTCAACATCTCTTCCACCAACTTGCACGAAACCGATTTTGCGGCCCGCGTCGGGCAGGTTCTGGCGCGCCATCGAGTGCCACCCGAGTTCCTTGAGCTTGAGATCACCGAAACGGCAGTAATGAACGATGCCGAGCAAGCCCTGAACCAGCTTAATGAGCTGGCTGCTGCCGGTATTCGTTTAGCGATCGACGACTTTGGCACCGGGTATAGTAGTTTGTCCTATCTGCAGCGGCTGCCGGTCCATGTCGTAAAGATCGATCGCTCTTTTATGAATGAGATCGATACCGATCCACGCCAGTTCTCACTGGTCACCATGATGATCTCGATGGCGAAGCATCTTGGCCATCGCGTTGTAGCCGAGGGCGTCGAGACGCAAGCTGTACTCAGCCAGCTCCAATCGACAGCCTGTGATGAGGTGCAGGGCTACCTCTTCGCTCGCCCTCTACCGGTGAATGAAGTTGCAAGTTGGATAAGGGATTTTAATTCGTGAGACAATCATAGATTTAATTATTCTTATTATTTTATCCGGGTTTTTGTCTATTAAATTGATGGTGACTATACCGTTGGCCTGCCCCCATCTGGTGGTCCGGGTTCGAAGTTAGTGCATCGTCGGTCGTGTGACGATGGCAGGACGAGCGGACGGCACTGATCCGCTCGGTTCGGTTGGCCAGATTACGACCTCCGGCGCAGGTGACTGGTAGCCGAGCGACGAGTGCGGTCGGAGGGTGTTGTAGTGCCTCCGCCATTGCTCGATCACGACGCGGGCCTCCTTGAGAGTGTAGAACAACTCGCCGTTGAGGAGTTCATCCCGCAGCTTCGCATTGAAGCTCTCGCAGTACCCGTTCTCCCACGGACTGCCTGGCTCGATGTAGGCAGTTGCTGATCCAACCGCTGCGATCCAGTCTCGGACAGATCGAGCGATGAACTCAGGTCCATTGTCCGAGCGGACATGGCCCGGCACACGGCGCAGGCTGAACAGATCCGAGAGCACGTCGATCACTTCGAGGGCCTTCAGTTTGCGGGATACACGGATCGCGAGGCACTCGCGCGTGAACTCATCGATGACGTTCAACATCCGGTACTTCCGACCGTTGTGCGTGCGGTGCTCGACGAAGTCATACGACCAGACGTGGTCAGGTCGCTCCGGCCGCAGTCGCAGGCACGATCCGTCGTTGAGCCAGAGGCGCGACCGCTTCGGCCGGCGAGCGGGAACCTTGAGGCCCTCGCGGCGCCAGATCCGTTCGACCCGCTTCACGTTCACCGTCCATCCGTCACGCCGGAGCAGCGCCGTGATTCGACGGTAGCCGTAGCGCCCGTACTGCAGAGCCAGAGCGACGATGGCGGCCGTCAAAGCGGCTTCGTCCTCGACCAGGACGGCGACCTTGCGCTGGGTTGAACGATGTTGACCCAGGACACGGCAAGCGAAGCGTTCCGACACACCGTGCTCGGCAACGACGTAATCGACGCAAGCCCGGCGGCGAGCCGGGCTCAGAAGTTTCCCGAGGCCGCCTCCTTCAGGATCAGCTTCTCCAAGGTCAGGTCCGAGATCGCCCGGCGGAGGCGCTGATTCTCCGTCTCCAGAGACTTCAGCCGCTTGAGCTGATCACCCTTCAGGCCGCCGAACTAGGAACGCCAGCGATAATACGTGACTTCCGTCACCTCGATCGACCGGATTGCTTCGGCGACCTTACGGCCTTGCGAGATCAACACATCAACCTGACGCAGCTTGGCAACAATCTCTTCAGCCGTATGATTCTTCCGTCCCATGACAACATCCTCCACATGGCTCGAAGCCATACCTCAGGGAGGACCACTTTTCAGGGGGAAGGCCAGGTTCGGCATCCCCGTAAAGCCGGCCCAGGATCAAAGGTTCATCATGATATGGCCGCAGCATGCGTCGGCTGACCGACAGCGCGTTCAGTCCACAGGCGGGAAGTGTTCTATGAACCGCACGCCATCCCATAGCTCGACGGCGTGTCCATCAACGAGCCGGCGGGCACGCTCTACAGCTTCATCGTCCTCATCGCCTTCGATCCGTTCCATCCGCAGCACCTGGCCTCCGCGGTCGAGGATCAGAACGCGATAACGCGGCGGGACTGGCGCCTTATCGAGATCGGCAAATCCGATTGGTGGGTCTGAGGTCATAGCCGGAGCTCCACGACAGGCCAGAGCACACGGCCCTCAGTCAGCGACGCCCAAAAATCCGGCCGCGGATAAACGCATCTAAGCCGATCCCCGCTCGCAATTCATCATTTGATTGCATCCTGCGTAAACATGCACGGCTAGCGTGTCATTCCTGCGCATCATCACCCCCCAACGAAAAAGGCTCGCCGGGTAAGGGGGCGCCGAGATTGGGTTCGAATAGGTAGCTCTGGGGGAGGGCCACGCACTCACTATTTTAAGACCAAACTATATTGCCTCACAAGCGCGTGCGTCTGCCGTACGCTGGTGTGCAAGCCGGACGAGCTGCGATGGTGCGGCCGCCCGGCGAGCGCCGTTGACGTCCTATCTTGTCGTGGACGCGCTTGGCCGGCATGGGATCGGAAATGACAGACAACCCATCTCACGAAGCAGCCGAAGCCCTACGCACGATCGGCCGGAACGTCGAACCACCAGGCAACGACCTGGGCCTTTGGCTCGTGGATGGCCATGAGTGCAGCGATGCCGAACTGATTGCGCTGGCGCAACTTTTTGGGCTGCTGACTGAACCCGAACAGGCAAGATGAGCTAGACCGTCGGCGCGAGCAACTTCACAGCCACGCTTTGGTGTGACACAGTACCGTGATGCCTACCACGCTCCCCGGCGGATGCTGCGTCGTTGTCCTCCCGTACGACCCTCATCCAGGGCGCTATGTCTGGCTGATCAGTCGAGAGCACGGTCCAGCCGTGAGGCCCCCAAGATCCTATCCAGACGAACGAACGGCGCTCCTTGCAGGCCTCAATCAAGCCAAGCAATTTGCTGAGCCGCAGGCTTCGTTTTTTGGTTCTTTGGCTACATAAGGCCGCAAAAAGCCAGCCGCAGCTTGCGCCGGACTGGCTGAAAGATTGAACTCATCTCGACGAGCTATTCGGCCACATGGAGAGCAGCTGCTAGGTCCAGAACGGCAGATGGCACACTTTCGAGCAGGTGCCTGATCATTTCGGATCGATCGTCGAGCATGACCGAGGGCGGCTCGCCGACGATCATGCGCCACCCCTTCACAAAATCAGCGAGCGACAGCCGAGCGAGAGGGTCTTTCACTAGCGCCGCATAGTCCAAGGACGGTGGCACGAGGTCGGTCATACGATAGCTACTTCTGGCGACCAGATAGGTTCACAGCGGCTGCGTCTAGGGTGAAGAGATCAGCGCCGACGATGTGGCTCCGTGCTACCGGAATGGAACACACGAAAAAGCCCGCTGCGGCTGATACCGAGCGGGCTGATCTGATAGGTTCGCCGCGGGGATTAGCGACGAAGTGAACCGGCGAGCTGTGGGTTAGAGCCCCTTCTTCGTCCCAATGGTCCGGCCGCCGCCGCGACGCACCATCGAGCGGCGCATGGTGTGCTGCCGCATCATCGAGCGCCGGCTCATCCGCACCTGGACGGTCGGGGCCTCAGGCTGGACGAGGCTCGGCGCCGGGGCGGGCGTCGCGGCGGAAACCGCACCGGCTGACATTAGAACGGCACCGAAGGCCGCGGCTGCGACCGCAGACGCTGTGAAACGGATCTTGGTCATCGGGGCCGGTTCCTTGCAGCGGCACCGGGTTGGTGCCACGGCGGGAAACCCCAGGCACGATCCGATCGTTCCTCAGTCACGATTGCTGTCGACCAGCTACATTTCAGGGCAGGTTTGAAAAGATTTCTACTGAACTTGGAGGTAAGAGAAATATTGATAATTGTTGGTTTTCTGCAAAGGCTGAAACTTTCCTATTTCCTGGCTCGTCATGTCATCGTTTTGGTGATCAAAGCCAAAAGGGCAGGAGAAACTTATGCGTGCAGGTTTGCTAACTTTTGCCGGGATGATTGTAGCTGCTTCGCCTACCTCGGCACAGGAAATTCAAAAGCCGTCCGTTACGGACCAACAGAGAAAATCTGTCGGTGACGAAAAGGCCGCTGAGATCCGAGCATTGATTGAGAAGGCTCGTATCAGACAGCAAGGGGTCGATCGGCAAAACGAGAATTTATGGGCTCGCTGGACGTATGCGGTTTGCATTGGCTGCGGGCCGGTATCGGGGAAGATCCGCATGGTGCGAACGAACCCCTTACGGGTCCTGATGGGCATTCCTGCTCCCGAAGATGACGCCCGCGGGGAACGCGGAAAGCAGCGCATTTAACCGCCAAGCATGTTCGTACGATTGAGGCCGAGATCGCACTTACAGATGAGAGCGTCACCACCATGTCAAGCAGTGCCACGCTGGCCTAGGTACGATGGGCGGATAAAACAGTTCGTGAAGCAGCTGATGACTAGCGGCTCAAACGCGTAGCTTCTCCTTGAATGCCACATTTGATGGTTACTAAAGCTTAACCGAGAAACTACACGCCCCACTAGCGAGCGCAACCTGAGGCTGAATTCGTGTATTGAGAAATCGGTTTTAGCCACTGAGGATGTGATCCTGATGTCAAAGCCGTTTGAAGGTGCCGTAGTTGTCTGGCTCGACCCCAATCGCCCAGATTTCGGGGTCACACTCATAAACGATGTTCCTTCAGGCCTCTCCGCCTTGCATCGGTACGGCATTGACGAGGCACTACAGAGCACCGAGGCGCCCCTTTGGCATACTGCAGCCGGTGCACTCGTTCGCGCTGATATCGAACCGTCGCCCACGAACATCCAAAAGGCTTACGACGCTCTTTTACGCTTGGTGAAATGCACCGCCCCTGTCCCGTCCTGCATACGTCTCCGAGTATCCCCGCGTGGTCTACGCGAGCATGTAGAAGCCTTCTTTGGACTAGATTGGGAAGAACTCACAAATTGACCCTTGGTAGTGGGAAGGCCAGTTTGTTGCAGAAGCATTGCCCCTAGGGCTTAAATCAGGCGGTGAGTAGTTGGCATCAGGGCTCACCGCCATACCACCATTTTCAGGTACATCATACCGAGCACCGAAATGATGTGCAGCCGTGACGACGTTGCATGAGTCTGCCTCGGGTCCGGTGCAATCCCGCGGGCCCAACCAGCGTCGTGATCGGCCAGTCTACAGACGCGGCCTTCCAAACTTGGATGCTTTGCGTCTCATGCTGGATCGGCTGACGCCTGCACAAGGGTCAAGATCCGGAGACGTTCTTCAGGATCGGAAATCCGCATGAAAGCCTGGATCAGCGCGTAGCATTCACGTTCGAAGCCGCCATTAGCCTTTGTCTGCTCCACGGGCTTGGATACCGCTTCGATCGCGTTCTGCGATTGATACAGAACGGTCAGCGAGACCTGCAGCGCGTCGGCGATCCGCTGTAGGGGCGTGCTCTTGGCCATGAGGCTCACTGATCGAGGAAGCCGATCGGTGTCATCCTCTTGCGGTCCGGCTTGCAGCGGTGGGCTGGGAGGCGGCGCTTTCGATCCCATGACTTATCCCTTTGCGAGCGGACGTGGTCAGCCCCCATTGAAGTGGTCCGCCCTTTGGTATGGCTTTTGAGCCTGGAGGACGGACGAGATGGCAAAGCACCCGAAGCCCGAGGAGATCGTCGCGAAGCTACGTCAGGCGGACGTTCTGATTTCACAGGGCCAGAGCGTGGCCGATGCAATCCGCGCGCTCGGTGTGAGTTCGGTGACGTACTACCGGTTGCGGCGTGAGTTTGGCGGCCGGAAGTCAGATCAAGTTCGACGGATGAAGAGTCTTGAGACCGAGAATTCTCGGCTTCGAAAGGCCATCGCCGATCTCACCCTCGACAAGCTGATCCTGCAGGAGGCGTCCCGGGGAAACTTCTGAGCCCCGCGCGCCGACGCGCTGTGTCGAGCGATGCTGTCCGAGCGCCCGACAGGCACGGCGCTCGGAGATGTTCATCGTCAGCTGGATGTGCTCGACACAGGCGCGTCGGCGCGCGGGGCTCAGAAGTTTCCCCGGCCGCGGCCGGACGCGAGCAGATCATCCTTGCAGGCATCCAGCAGACCCGCCTCTCGCACGCGGAGCTTCAAGCGGCGGTCGGCG